>JABMQA010000675.1 GCA_013203545.1 Bacteroidota bacterium | reverse complement strand
GAATAGCATCATTTACCAAGCCCTTTACGGCCATGCTTATCCTTCAACTTGTTGAGGATGGGAAACTGGAACTGGATGGGAAACTTACACAATATCTGCCCGTATTCCCGGAGGAAAAAGGAGCGGATATTACCATACATCAACTTTTAACACACACCGCAGGTATTACCGGCGAATCAAGAATTCCCAACCTGATTGATATTGAAAAGGAATTTTATACACGTGAACAGCTATTGGAATGCATCGCCAAAAGGGATCTGGTTTACAAACCCGGAAAAGGAAGGGAGTACAGTAATTTTGGATATGCCCTGCTGGGGATGGTGATAGAAAATGTTACAGGAAAAAGCTATGATGAAGTGCTGTTTGAAAAGATTTGCAAACCTGCCGGAATGAAGAACACCCTGTCGGATGTAACTGCAATGCCCATCGAAAACCGCGCAACAGGATATACCTACGACTATTTCACAGGCCTGAAGAAAGCTTCCTTTCTGGATATGTCATTCACACTGGGTGCGGGGCAACTGCTATCAACACCTGAAGACCTTTTTCTATTCGACAAAGCACTCTATACCAATAAGCTTTTGACCGAAGCATCAAAAGAGTTGTTTTTTGATTATTACGGATGGTTCTCAATGCGGTATCCTTATGGGAGTGGTTTAAAAAAAATCAGGTCATACAGCCTGGATGGCAGTATCAACGGCTTCCAGAGTCATACCCACAGAATAGAAACGGATAAGGTATTTATTTCTGTTCTGCGGAATGTGAAAGAGTCAGTTTATGAAAACCAGATTGTTATCAAATGGCCCACATTCATGGTATCCCGGATCCTGGCAGTCATTTATGGAGAACCATACGACCCACCAAGGAAGTCAGGGGCATTTACAGTTTTTAAAACCTTGCTGGATTCGGGGACCTTGGAAGCTGAAAATCTTTATAAAAAAATAGAAAGCAAACAAACAGATCAATACTACCTGGAGGAAAAAGAGTTTGAGTTTTTTACGAAAGAACTTAAAAACAATTGTATGGAAAATCAAGCCATATCATATCAAAAAATCTGTTTCAATTTAAAATAAAATTTACAAAAAATGAATGCTATAAAAACAATACTAATTATTTCAATCATAGCTTTTGGAATAAACTTCAATTATCTGTCAGCGAATCCAAAAAGCAATCAAGATACTTGTGAAATCTTACTAATAGGCAGCAGCTATTTCAATTACAATAACCTGCCGGATAAGTTTGAAAACCTGTCCGCCAGCGCTGGTAAGGCGGTGTACATTGAAATGCATGGAAATAATGGCCTCTACCTATGGGACCATGCCAGAAGCAGCAGCACACTGGCGAAAATAAATGAGAGGGATTGGGATTTTGTGGTTCTGCAGGGGGTTGGTGTGCTGGTAGCTTATCCCGAACACTTTGCCGAGCATCCGGTTTACCCTTCCCTGATCACGCTGCGCAATATAATCCATGCCAACTGTGAATCCACCAGAATGATTTTCTGTTTACCCTGGGCATTCGAAGACGGCATGACATGGTACCAGAACTGGACCGACGATTACGAGGATATGCAAATCCATGTCTATAACAATACACTGATTTACTCCGATGAGATCGGATTCGAAATCGCACCCGTTGGCTGGGCATGGTATGGCGTGCTGGATGCCTATAATTATCCGCTCCACTATCTGCACATGAGCGACTGGAACCACCCATCTCTCAGAGGGACATATGTAATGGCATGCGCAATTTACTCCACTATTTTTCAGGAAAGCACGGTTGGAAATTCTTACCTTGCTGACATACCGGAGGAGGAGGCTCTGTTTTTTCAACAGGTGGCAACTGATACAGTTATGAATAACCTTGAGTTGTGGAATATTACGCCCAATATTGTAGGAGATAATGAGATCTTTGACCGAAAAATCTGCAAAATGAATCAGAACAATCCGAATCCTTTTAATGCATCAACCAGGATAAGCTACTGGCTTTCGGAAAAACTTCATGTGAAGCTGATTATTTTCGACAGTCTGGGATCAAGGATATCCATGCTTGTAGATGAATTTCAGGATCCGGGAAACTATGAAATTGTATTTGATGCACTCGGCCTGAAGGCGGGGGTTTACCATTATCAGTTGAACGCCGGTGATTACATACAATCCAATTCCATGATTTTAGATCATTAAAACAAAATTTGATGAAAAAATATACAGTAGGATTTGTGCTCTTTTTGGCCTTTATCGCAGCATTGGCAGAGGAACCAGGCAATTGCTCCACCTTTCTGCTCAAATCCGACTCCGTTCTTTTTGTGGGTCACAACCTGGATGAAACGCCCGGTTTTCATGTACCCGGCATTATTTGTATCAACAAAAGAAATATTTGCCGGGAAGGAATCTCCTGGTATGAATTGATTGCCAGTCCGGAGGAGTTTGAAAAGACCTTGCTTCCTTTCGAAGAAAAACCGGACCCGAAAATCAGTTGGATTTCAAAATACGGATCTGTTACCTTCAACAGCGAAGGTATCGATTTTCCGGATGGCGGCATCAACGAAAAAGGGCTGGCAATTTTTGAAATGAGCCTGCGCAATACCAAACCCAAATACGATTCAACCCATCCCACCCTGTTTAAACCACTCTGGATTCAGTATCAGCTTGACAACTGCTCCACACTGGATGAGGTAATCCGGAATGCTCATGAGATCAACCTCCAGGGGTGGTCGTGGCACTATTTCGTTTCGGATATCAAAGGCAATTGCGCCATTATCGAGTTTTTGAAAGGGGAACCCATTATTCATAAATATGAGGAGGTTCCGATACCTGTTTTGTGTAACACGCATTACTCAGCAGAACTGGAAAGGATGGATGATTATGAAGGTGTTGAAGGCTGGTTCAGAACAATCCTGAGAGATGCCCCCAGATTTGTCAGGGCAAATGATATGCTGAATGAATATGATCCTTCCATTCATCCATCGGCCAGAGAATATGCATTGGAAATCCTCGACGAGATCAAAATTGACGGATGGAACAAATGGGGAATACTGATTGACGTAAGAAATATGGTAGTTTATGTGCAAACGGAAGTGAACCGCAAGTTGAGGAATTTTTCCTTGAACGATTTCGATTTTGCAGATGGCCGGCTCTCTCAAATGATTGATATCCACAGTGATCTTTCGGGTGACATCAGTGCAGGTTTTGTTGACTACACCTATCAAAGCAACCTTGATCACAATATGGAAAGAGCCGAACATCTTTTTATCGACAGATTCAAAGGATTAATTGATAACGGGATAAGCGCTGAAATCTATGCCAGACGGTTTGCAGATTATTCAGGACGCATGCGATCATTAAAAAATTCTAACGCTGATAAATAAAAACTATCACTATTGTCCGACTAAATATGTATAGACGCTGTTTTCGTTTTTAACTGTTTGAATTTCAATCATAGTATTTTGTTTGATAAAAAAGACCCATCTAAGATCCGAAGCAAAGTTGGTATTTTGGAGGAAAACAACCATAATCAGGTTATTTAAAAAGTCATAAAATGAAGCGTATTCATTACCAAAAAGGACAAGAAATACTTATGATCCTAATTACAGGTATTCCAAAAACAGGGTCAACTGCATTATTTTATTCAATTCGGAGTGCTTTGCCAGACAATTCAAATTGTGTTTTTGAACCCTCAGGTAGTAGCGCACTAATTCCAGCTAAGTCAAGCGCACCGGTTCTGGTTAAATGCTTCATGAAAGTAGCATCCGATTTTGATCACTTTAATAAAAAGATATTGATAATCCGTGACCCCAGAGACCAAATAATAAGCCAGATGTTATACAGGCCCTTTAATCTTGTTGTAAAAAAAATGATTACACCGGAGAATAAACTTAAAAGCGTAATTGACCATTTACTCTTTTTATTACATGAAAAAGAAAAAAATCCACATAAAATCCCGGTAAGGGAAATACACGAACTCATCATACCTAAAGCTATTGGAATCCCACAAGAAAGACTCATGAAATATTATCTTAAACATCGAAATGTTTTTGTTTTTAAATATGAGGATTTTATCGACAAGAAATTTGATGGATTAAATAGATACCTGGGATTAAATGTTAGCCTGGAAGATAATATTCCTATTAAGCGAGTAATCAGAACAAAATCATATGGAAACTGGAAAGATTGGTTTACTCCATCTGATATTGAATATTATCAAGTGCTTTTTGAGCCCTATATGAAGCTGTTTGGCTACAATAACAACTGGAGCCTTAATCCAAATCCAATAATTGATCCAGCCATGAGTTCCCTTTATGTTGAACAATTACTTACAGAAGCAGGATATTTTAGAAAAACTCAATCTTAGTCTTTCCAAACTCAGTGTGGCTCCCTGCCTGACTGCCGTCAGGGCAAGCAGATGTGACTCCGATGTGAGGCTACTTAGCGTCTGTCAATAAAGTCGATGATTTTCGTGAATGAAGCTCAAATTTCTAAATCCAAAACTCAAAACAAATTCTGCCAGAGGCATCCCATTGGGAAAATAATAAAATACAAACTGACCACAAAATCTTCTCAGAACTCAGTATGAGTTCGAATACTGTAGCAACAAAATTGTAAATGGACTTAGACAATCCGGTGCGGGTTGGATTATCTTCTTTGAACCACATATCGCTACTACAGGTTCCAATCGTTATATCTGCATTGCAAAAAATCCCATCGCGATACTAATAATGATTTCACCCCCGACTTTGCAATGCAAACCCTGCATGCCATAAATCCCATTGTTTTCATAAAAAAACCCGGAATATGATTCCGGGCTTCTATATACATTTGTCCGGCCACAGGCAATGGCCAATCTAAAAATCTCCGATTTATTTCACCTGATGCAAATGAACATCCGTTTGTGGGAATGGAATACTAACACCTTCTTTATCAAACGATTTTTTCACATTCTCGATCATATCAAAATATATCCCCCAATAATCACCTGCATTTGCCCAAACACGTACCACAAAATTAACCGAGCTATCTGCCAGTTCAGATACCGCAACAAACGATTCAGGATCCTTAAGAATCCTGCTATCAGCAGCAATAATTCCTTCGATTACCTTTCTTGCCTGATCTATATCATCGCTGTATCCAATCCCAAATTTGAAGTCAACCCGGCGGGTGTCATGGAAAGAAAAGTTTGTAATGGAATTGTTGGAGAGTTTTCCATTGGGTATTATAACTCTCTTATTGTCCACAGTATTGAGTACCGTATAAAACAGCTGGATTCCTGAAACTGTTCCCATATATCCATCTCCCTCAATAAAATCGCCTACCTTAAAAGGCTTAAGAAAAAGCAGTATAACACCACCGGCAAAATTTGACAGGCTCCCCTGCAAAGCAATACCTATGGCAAGAGACGCAGCACCAACGACTGCAATCAGGGATGTGGTTTGAATTCCAACCATCGAAGCTACAATGATGATAAGTACGACCTTAAGCGAAATATTTATCAGGCTTTTTAGAAATGACATTAAAGAGGTGTCGATTTTGCTTTTATTCATCGCCTTTTCAGTGGCCCTGGTGATGACCTTAATAATCCTGAAGCCGATGATCAGGACAACTATGGCAGCCAGAATCTGCAGGCCGAAATCGATGGCATAATCCGAAATCACCTGGAGGTAATAATCTACCTGCTCACTGGCACCATCATAATTTGTTTCCATTTAATTATAGTTTAATTTAAGTTTATAAATAATTACTTTTTAAGCAAATCCCTTATTTCTGTAAGCAATACCTCTTCTTTTGAAGGGGCAGGAGGAACAACGGGAGCTTCAATTTCCTTTTTGGCTATACCATCTTTCAGTTTGTTGTAGCCCTTCACAACCATAAATATGGCAAAAGCAACAAAAACAAAAGTGATGAGTGTATTGATAAACATACCATATTTTATCGCCACCTCAGCAATTGCATCGCCGGCACCAGGTACAGTTTCGGCCACTCCAGGCTGAAGTACAATCGTTAATTGTGAGAAATCCACACCCCCTAACAGCAGGCCTATGGGTGGCATAATAATGTCCTTGACCAGGGATTGAACAATGGCACCAAAATAGACAGCCATTATAAGACCAACCGCCATTTCAACAACGTTACCCTTGCTAATAAATGTTTTGATTTCTTTAAGCATAATTTTGTGAAATTAGATTTAACAATCTTACAAAATATTGAACGGCAAAAACTGCTGTCGGTTAGAAATTATATGCCAGCCCCAGTCCAAAGGTCTGCTTGATCTGCATTTTATCGTTGGGCGATACCTTGAGGTCTTTGCCATCGATGCCTGTCCTTTCAATAAAAACATCTCCGGGCATATAAGCCAGGTGAACAAACAGATTTGCAGAAAACCACTTATTAATGCTGTAGTTGAAGAAATTCTGCCAGTTGAAATCAAGTGGCATGGTTCCGTCAGGAATGTTGTCATCTTTGAGATAGTTGTAGAATAGGTTCAGCTTGGATTCGAAAGCAAGATCCTTTTTCAATTCCTTTTTAAAATAAAATTCAACGAAAGCCCCGACCTTTATTTTTGAATTCTTACCGGTTCCTTTATCTCTTGACCCATCAGCCAATGTATCGGCAGGGTTAACACCAAAAGCGCCAATATCAGCCAGGTCCTGATCCATCACAAATATACCCCTCATGGTAACCGGAGACATCAGAATGCTGAAATATTCAACAGGTTTGTACAGCAAACCGGGGGCAATAGTCAGATAGGCCGGAGCAAAAAAGGTAGAAATAACCGTTGAATCATCCGGATAATTGTACCCATTGGTAAATTGCGTGTTCAGGCTTATCAGTCCACTGGCACTCCAATTCCTGGAAAATTTATGATTAAATTGAGAATTGAGCTCAATGAGATCTTCATTCTTTTTGAATGATTCACTTTCATTTTTGATCATACCATACTTGAAGTTGGCACTGTTGTTAATCGAAAAATTGCCTTTAGTATAATCGGCATAAAATTTCAGCAGGGCGCTTGCTGAAATGGAATTTTCACCACCGGCTGACCAATTACTAAAGCTGGCCTGGTTCATTGTTAAACTGGTAAGCCCGCTTACCTTCCAGGGTTTGGTGGTATCGGCGGCATCTTGCGCCATTAGTGTTACCGCTGAAAAAAAGAAAAACAGTAAAAAGACTTTCTTCATTTTAATGTGTTTTAATTGTTTACAATTTAAAATTTGGATGATTAATTTTACAAGAATCTTACAAACACCACGTGTCCCGATTTGTTCAATTTAAATTCATTTAAGTTTATATTCTGCTAATATAGCTATTCCCGGTGCAAAATTCATTGATTTTTGGTAGTGATTATCAATCTTTTAGTTTTTTTTAACAATAATGGCACTTTTTTCTCACAGTGTCAAAAATGATTTTTTCAATTTCAGAATCCCAAAATATCCTTATTTTAGCGGAAATAATTTTAACCATGAAATTGCTGTCGGATATCGGAAAGTATTTGTTGTTGATGAAAGAAGTTTTTGTCAAGCCCGACAAAGTAAGGTTATTTTTCCGGCAGATGCTGGTAGAGTTTCAAAACCTGGGAACTGATTCGCTTGGCATTGTAATTATCATTTCAGTTTTTGTTGGCGCTGTTGTGGCATTACAAACTGCCTACAACATCGACAGTCCGTTAATTCCGTTGACAATGGTAGGGTTTACCACCAGGCAATCGATCATTCTGGAATTTTCACCAACAATGATCAGTTTGGTGCTGGCAGGGAAGGTAGGGTCCCGGATCGCTTCCGAAATCGGGACCATGCGCGTTACCGAGCAAATTGATGCACTTGAGGTGATGGGGATTAATCCTGCAAATTTTTTAATCCAGCCCAAAGTATTTGCAGCAGTTATCATCAATCCTATTTTAATAACATTAAGCATTGGTTTTGCCTTGTTTGGCGGTTGGATGGGATGTGTACTAACGGGCTCAGTTACCTCCAACGATTACATAACCGGGCTGCAATTCTGGTTTGAGCCATTCACTATAACATACGCCTTGATTAAGACTTCTGTATTTGCGTTTATCATCACATCGGTATCAGGTTTTCACGGATACCAAACAAAGGGCGGCGCTCTGGAAGTGGGTAATGCAAGCACCAAAGCCGTGGTTTACAGCAGCATCCTCATTATCATATCAAATTTAATACTTACCCAATTGTTGCTGGCATGATAAGAGCACAAGAAATATACAAATCCTTTGGTGATCACCTGGTGCTGAATAATGTTACAGTGGAGTTTCACAAGGGCAAAACCAACCTGATCATCGGCCAGAGCGGATCGGGAAAAACCGTTCTGATGAAATGCCTGGTAGGTTTATATGGTATTGATCAGGGAGAAATTTTGTATGACGCAAGGGTTTTTTCGAAGATGACTTTCCGGCAGAAGCGTACCATCAGAAAAGAAATCGGGATGCTGTTTCAGGGAGGTGCACTGTTCGATTATATGACTGTGGAAGAAAACATCATGTTCCCACTTACCATGTTCAGCGACATGACGCTTCAGAAACGGAAAGAGCGGGCTGACTTTTGTTTACGCCGTGTGAATCTTGAAAATGCCAACAAACTTATGCCCTCCGAACTGAGTGGAGGGATGACCAAGCGCGTTGCCATTGCACGGGCTATTTCACTTAATCCTGCCTACCTTTTTTGCGATGAACCCAATTCGGGTCTTGATCCGCAAACCGCCAATGTAATTGATAACCTGATTAGTGAAATTACCAGGGAATTCGAGATCACCACAATTATCAATACGCATGATATGAATTCGGTGGTTGAAATTGGCGACAACATCGCTTTTATCTATGAGGGTCAACTCTGGTGGGAAGGTGACAAGCATCAGATTCTTAACACCGACAACAAAGAAATTAACGAATTTGTCTTTGCTTCCGAACTTACGCGAAAACTAAAATAACACGCTATGAATATTTTGGATATAATCATTGCCATCCCCATTATAATCATTACCATCGGTGGTTTCCAAAAAGGATTGATCAAAGAACTGGCTTCACTGGCTGCATTGATACTCGGAATATATTTTGCCATCTTTTTTTCAGATGTGGTTGCTGCATTCCTCGTTGAACATTTTGATATCGGCCACCGATATGTATTTATCGTTGCCTTTATCCTGACATTTATCGGGGTAGTAATTATTGTTTCACTTATCGGAAAATTTTTGCATAAGGTTATTAAGATGGCAGCCCTTGGCCCGCTCAACCGGATTCTGGGGATGGTCTTCGGGTTTATTAAGGGTGTTTTAATCGTAAGTATTTTACTTATGCTTTTCAATATGATTGACAGCAATGCCACTATCCTGAAAGAAGAGACCCGTGAAAATTCCATGCTTTACGGTCCGGTTGTATCCGTTGCCCCATTGATCCTCCTGAATTTGCAGAACCTTGATCTTGATGACCCGTCATGGGATGATTATAAAAAAAGAATTGACAATGCAGGCCTCGATAAAATTGTATAAATGTCATTTTAGATACCATGTGCAATTATTGGTTTAGCAAATAAACAACCAAATATTTTCCCAATGAAGATGTTGATTTTTGATATGGAAATAACCGGCATGAATGAAGGTTTCTTCTTGCATAAGATTTCATATCAAAATGATACCTCCGAATTTTTATATGATCCCAAAAACAAAGAACTTAAATATATCTCTGATAATAATATTGTATCCCTGGTTAAAAGCAATGAAAGTCAATTTCTTAAAATCTTACATTCGAGACGCACGGATACTTTTTT
>JABMQA010000060.1 GCA_013203545.1 Bacteroidota bacterium | reverse complement strand
TCCGCGGTCTTTGCCACCAACACTTTCGTCGGCATCTATAAAGAATTTGTGGTTGTTTACTTCTACCTCAAAGGACATTTCTTCCTTGAAAGTTACATCTGCAATTTTTTCCATCCGGTTATCTTATTTTTGAAATTTAATATTCTGCTGCAAAAGTACAAAAGATTGGTGATAATAAAGCGATTTAATAAAATTTAACGTTTTAATATTCATTGGATTCAGCGAAAAATGGCCAAAGCTCTTTCTCGACAAATCTGAAAGGTTTTACTACTACAACTTTTGCATGATCCATGGTAATTATTTTGTTATCATTTCCAAAAATCTTTTTGTACGCTTCAGGGTTAATAAAACGGTTGAGGACGATAAAATTATAAACTGCATCATCGGTATAAAAACAATTTTCGTTGATCGTATGGTAAAAAGGTGAGATTGGATCGAAAACAGGATGAATTACAACTCCTTTTCTTGTGAACATGGTGGTGTATTTAGCCAGCCAGTAATTCCCCACACCCAGCGTTAAGTTTTCGCGGGTTGCGATTTCGTCAATTTCTTTAACAACTTCCGGGTAATAGTTAAAGTAATGCTTAAGTCCATCGGATGAAAATCTGAACAAACCTGCAGCCAAAGCTATTACAGCCATCACCACCACCATTTGGCGGATCCTTTTTGGTAATAAAAAGGCGATCTGTTTTTGTTTTGATATCCAGTAAACAATAAATCCGATGTTAATAACAGATAAATAATAGGCCCCAATATTATATCGGAGGGTATCCCAACCGGTATAGCTTCCACTTAAAACCGGGGCACCAAAAACAAAAACTGTAAACAGGATCGAATACAGGCTGTAAATGGTTGTTAATGAAGTTCTTTTATTTCTATCGATAAAGAAATCCCTGATGAAAATGTAACAAATCATACCAAATGAAGCGAGGCTAAGCAAGATGATCAGTGACTTAAAATTGAACTGGGCAAGATATGTTCCTGTCTGGCTCATAAGCAACATAAAAGAGTCCACCGAGTTGGAAAGTTCCAGCAGTTTGTGCGGTTTTGTGAGGTGAATATACCCGCTTTGCCTTATCATCCAAAATGCAAGAATACCAGCTATTAAAGAGATGAAAAATATTACAAATAATTGAGAATATTTTTTACGATCCACAATCCGTCCATAAATTATCGAAATAACAAGAAATGGTGCAAGAAACATGATAATCATCAGCCGATCGGAAGCGATGGCCAATATTGAAAAAGCCACTAACCAGTATTTGTAGCTTTTATTTTGATGCTTCAGGTAATAAATGGTTAGTGTCGTGCAAAGCAGGGCCATCACAAATGCGCCCAAATGAAAGGCATTGCTGAGCAGATAACTGGTGAAAGTAAAATCATTTGAGTAAATCGCTACCAGAAAAAACATCAACATGAAAATATTGGAAACAGAGGCATAAATCAGTGCATGGTCAGGGATAAGCATTTTAAATATGGTTGCCACAAGCAAAAGTATGATCAGGTATTGGACGATAGCAAAAACAAATGTTGCTGTATAGAAGTCGTTAAAAACAAACATGCATACAAAATAGAGCAACATATCCGGAAAAAAACCCGGTGACGGACTCGTATTCCAGCCCCTGAGGCCGTTCCCATCGATAAATAAATCCCTGTAAAGTGATGGGAGATAGAGCCCATCACTGTTAAAGTAATTATCCAGGTCGAAGGGCAATAGGTTCGAAAATACTGCAATGATCATCATAACGCTAACTGCCAGCGTACCAATGAAAATATAAGTTTCAACAGGTTTTTGCAATCTGTTCATTTTTTATTCATGATTTGGAGGGCAAATTTAAGCATATTTTATAGTTGAACTTTTGTTGTTGGATATCCTTTAAATATTATTTTAATTTTGCTGAATATTATTATCAATCCATATTTATGGTAATCCATTTAAATAATTGACCGCAAATTTTTTATTAAACATTAAATTCTTTATTATGAACCACAAAAGATACTGTTTTTCAACATCTCAGGCTATCTATAGCATAGCCGGCCTGCTAATCACAATGATGATAACCGCTTCAACGGTTAATGCCCAAACTCCCATGCTCCGGTTTCCCGATATACAGGGTGACAACGTAGTTTTTGTTGCCGGTGAGGATATCTGGAAAGTACCGCTGGAAGGAGGCGTAGCCAACCGATTGACATTTAACGATGGTCAGGAACGCTTTCCCAAATTCTCTCCCGACGGCAAATTTATTGCATTCACCGGCGAATACGACGGAAACAGTGATGTATATGTGATGAACAGCAATGGCGGCGATATCACAAGGGTTACCTGGCATCCCGGTTACGACCAGGTGGTAGGATGGCATCCGTCAAAAGGCAAGATTATTTTCGCTTCCGGCAGGAACAGTTCCACCAGGTACCAGAAGTTGTTTTTGATATCCCCTGATGGTACCGGAATCGAAGAACTGATTATGTACGATGCTGCACAGGGCAGCTTCTCTCCTGATGCCACCAAAATTGCGTACAATAAAGTTGTGAGGGAACACCGTACATGGAAACGCTATGTAGGCGGACTGGCACAGGAGGTTTACATTTATGATTTCAAAACGGATGAAGAAAAAAACATTACCAATTTCGAGGGTACCGACAGGATTCCCATGTGGATAGGCGACAAAATTTATTTCACCTCCGACCGCGACAGGGTACTGAATATTTTTGCCTACGACACCAAAACCGGAAACACCAGCAAAATCACCAACCATACCGGTTACGATGTGCGTCGTCCCGGGTTTGATCAGAACAACATCGTATATGAGGCAGGCGGGGATATTTGGTTGTTGGACGTTAAATCAGGTACATCAAAACAGATTCCCATCGAAATTCTTGTGGATATGGAGGAGACCCGCCCACATATGAAGGATGTAAGTGAGGAGATCAGGAGTTTCAATATATCACCAACCGGTGAACGTGCCGTTGTCGTGGCCCGGGGCGAGGTATTTACTGTCCCAAAAGAATATGGCCCGACAAAGGACCTCACAAATAGCAGTGGGGCAAACGACAGGGATGCCGTATGGTCGCCGGATGGTAAACTGATTGCCTATCTTTCCGATCAGGATGGCGAATACCAGGTTTATACCATCAATCCGGATGGCAGGGAAGAACCTGTTAAATTGACGAATTTTAAAGATGGTTACCGTCATACCCTGAAATGGTCGCCCGACAGCAAGATGATTGCCTTTACCGATCAAACACTAACTTTGTATATTCTTGATGTGTCCACGAAAAAACTTACAAAAGTGGACAAAGCGGAATATGAAAATGTGGATGTCTCGATCAACCTCAAACCCATATATGATTTCTCATGGTCGCCCGACAGCAGATACATCGCCTATTCCAAAATGGATGATGCTTTTATGTACCAGCTCTATGTGTATGAACTTGAAGAGAAGGAAATTCATGGCATCAGCAATGGCCTTTACCACGATTTTAATCCGGTGTTCACAAATGACGGGGAACACATCCTATTTATCTCGAACCGCAGGTTTAGCCCAACCTATTGCGACATTGAGTGGGAAATGGTTTACAAAGATGTAGCTGGAATTTATGCCATCACCCTTCAGGAAAATGGCAAATCCCTCCTTCCGTTTAAAAATAATGTGGAAAACGAATCAGCTGATGAAGAAGAATCCACCGAAACTGTTACCGTTAAAATCGACTTTGACGGAATATCCGAACGTGTTGAGGTATTGCCTATGAAAAGGGGTAACTACAGGAGCCTGGCTGTAAATAAATCCACATTGTTTTTTCTGAATGCTGATAAAGGCGACTTTAATAAATTCGAATACAGGGTACCTTCCAAAATGGATTTGTATAGTTATTCTTTTACTGATGAAGAAGAGCATGATGTGATAAAAGATATTAATGGCTACAGACTTTCCTTTGACGGAAAGCAACTGATCTATAAAAAAGGAAACGACATTGCCATCATGGCGGCAGGGGGTGCCGCCGGCTCAGCCAAAAACCTCAAACTTTCAGGTTTGAAAATGTGGATAGACCCGAAAGCCGAATGGCACCAGATATTTGATGAAGCCTGGCGTATGGAGCGCGACTACTACTACGAACCCGGCATGCACGGTCTCGACTGGGATGATATGAAGGTAAAATACGGTAAACTGGTTGATCGTGCAAGTTGCAGGCAGGATCTGCAGTTCATTATCGGCGAACTCATTGGCGAACTCAATACCTCGCACACTTATGTGTATGGAGGGGATGTCCAGCGGGAAGCCGACAGGGTGAATGTGGGCGTACTTGGTGCTGACTGGAAAGTTGATGAGAAGAACAAGCGATACCAAATCACCAAAATCTATCGCGAAGCCGATTGGTCACGCGGTTCTTACCCGCCGCTGGCCAAGCCCGGTGTTGACATGAATGAAGGCGATTATCTTTTGATGGTGAATAACACGGAAGTTACTACGGATAAAAACTTTTACAGCTATTTTGTTGATCTTGCCGGCGATCAGGTTACACTGACTGTAAATAGTAAACCTACGCTTGATGGAGCTCGCGAAGTAGTTGTTGAGCCGGCCCGTAGCGAAAGACTGATGCGCTACATGGACTGGCTTGAATCCAACAGGAAAACTGTTGAAAAGGCCTCTGATGGAAAAATCGGCTATGTTTACCTGCCCGATACCTACAACGGTTCAGCCACCGACTTCCCGAAGTATTTCTATTCGCAAACCAAAAAGGAAGGTATTATCGTTGATGGCCGCTTCAATGGGGGAGGCCTCGATCCGGAGATTTTCCTACAGCGCTTGCTTAAAAAGCCCCACGGCTACTGGACGCGCCGCTACTCCGATGACCAGATGATCCCTGCACTTGCTGTGGATGCGCAGATGGCCTGTCTTACCAATCGTTATGCAGGTTCCGGTGGTGATGAACTGCCATACGAATTCCGTTGGAACAATATGGGTCCCATCATCGGTACACGTACATGGGGTGGCCTGGTTGGTGTTTCTATGTTCATCCGGCTTATTGATGGCGGCGGGCTTACCGCTCCTGACTACCGCATCTACAACGCCAAAGGCGAATGGGTGGTGGAAAACGAAGGTGTTACACCCGACATCATCATTGACATCGACTCCAAAAAGATGTCCGAAGGCTATGATACCCAGCTAATGAAAGCCGTGGAGGTTGTGTTGGAAAAGATCAAGGCAAATCCACAGGTTTTCCCGAAACATGAGAAGTATCCGGTGGACAGGTAAAACAAAGATTTAATTATTTGCGGATTGTGTAGAGACGCCATGCATGGCGTCTCTACCAACCGCAAAAAAATCAATCGTATCAAAAAATCGTGATTATTTCATTAACCTGAGATCAAACCGGAAATTTTCCTGATTGAGAATTTTAACCAGGTTGTATTCAGGATGGCAGCAGTTTAGAATATAGTTATTTGCACTTTGGATGATGCAACTTGGTACCTTAATTGCTATTGTTGATCCCAGCACCACCCATTCTTCCCCGATTTCGGCCAGGATAGCTGGCGCCGGATAATCGATCCAATTGTCAGGAAGTTGATCCTGTTTTAATTCGGTAATGGAATTATCGGGTATCTCGAGTGTAATTATTTCCAGGTCAGGAATAATCATCGGAGGCGAATGGACAATTAATTCCAGGAGGGCTATTTCTTTGCTTTCGCCCGTATAAATGACCGGAGTGCCCTTCTTATTCCATCTTCCGCCATATAAAGCAGCACCTGTTCCGGATAGATCAATAGCGTGTTTCGAGCCGGTTATTCTGTACACAATCATAATCAACTGTATACACCATGCTCAATTCTTCCCAATTCATCCCTGACTTTTGAAACGCCACCTGGTATTTCAACCAATTCACCAGGCTGCATTCCTCCAAGGGCCGTGTTGGGCAAATTGGCCCATTTGAAGAAATTTTCTTTGGTTTCGAAAATCTCCATACCATAAAGAAAAAGATCTGTAATTTCAAAAAGCTTAACAGAAATATTCCTGCCGAGGGATTTGTTTGCTTTGGCCCACCTGTAAATGGAAGGTTCTGAAACATTGAGCATATGAGCTGTTTTCTCAAGGGGGATATTAAAATATGATCTGAAATTCCTGATAACGTTCGCATTTACGCCTCTGTTGGCTATTTGAATAAAATCGTATGGGCTATCAATATTTGCCAATACATATTCCTTACCGAGAATTTCGAGAAGCTTTTTATAATGTTCGGTTGTCGATTCCATTGTACCTATCATTTGATAATATTATTTCTTAATTGAACGAAAGTAATATATTTTTGTTTCAAGACCGAAAATATTTTGCAATGGATTCAAAGGGATTTATATCGCATTCACCGGACATTCTACCTGACAATCCGTACACAGAATGCATTCAGCATGGGTTACTTTTTTGCCGTTTTTTATATAGCTCATTACATCTATTCCCATCGGGCATAGTTTGTTGCAATTACCACATTCGATGCATTTGTTTCCGGTGGGCTTAATGTTTATCAAACTTAATTTACTTGTAGGTATCATAACCAGCGATACCGGGCAAACATATTTACAAAATGCCCTTTTATCGTTCAGGACGAAAGCCAATGGAATTCCGATCGCATAATAAATCAGGTTACTGGCAAACATCCATATCATCTCCTTTTTATTGATATAGTCTCCCCAGACGTCATAATTTACCACGAATACCAGGTAAACCGGGATTATTATTGAAATCAAAAGTGCAATAAACCGCAGGTGTTTCATGCCGGGATTTACCTGCTTACTTTTATTCTTTATGGGTAGCCAGTCCAATACCGCAGCGGTCCAGCAGGCC
>JABMQA010000674.1 GCA_013203545.1 Bacteroidota bacterium | reverse complement strand
TACCATCTGGGAGTATGATATTGATGGATTTGGTATTTTCCCATCGGGTCAGCATTATTTAAGTATTGAAGGGCAGGACCTGGCCGGTAATCAAATCCAAAGTGACCCGCAAGTTATTTCAATAAGACAACAGATGGATAATAACAGAAGTGTATGGGATCCTCCCGCCTGTCCGGGGGCAGATGTGTATCATTCCTTTGAAATCTCACCATGCATGCTTGCCTTTGATTTTTCACCTGATCAACTTGTTGCGGGTGAAGAAACTATCGTTTACATTACGAACCTGTCATCGGGATATGACGGATCAAATTATCAATGGTACTGGACATTTGTTGCCAATACTGATCCCATATCTTATGAAGGAATTAATCCTCCTCCGATCACCTTTCTTGATGATAATGATCCGGGAAGTTATAAAATTCAGCTACAACTTTTTAATGGAGGAGACTTTATTGATTATAAGAAAGAATATATTGAAATTATTGATCCGGCAACTTATTTAGATGTTGATTTTGTTGCGGAAGCAATTTCGGATGATGGGGAACTATACGGCAATTCGCCATTGACGGTTGACTTTACAGATATTACGACAGGTAATCCCGATTCCTGGATATGGGATTTTGGGGATGGATGGGGCACGAGTTATGATCAAAATCCATCATACACTTTTTCCAACAACAGCGGTTCTCCACAACAATATACAGTTTCGCTGGAAGCATGCAATACCGTTACCAATTGTGCTGTAGAAATGAAAGATGCCCTGATTACGGTTTATCCCCAAAATGCCCCTCTTAATCCGGTTGCCATTTTTTCGTTAAGCCAAACCAGCTTGTTTGCCCCATGCACTGTATCTTTTACAAATAACTCTTCCGGTGAGATTGATGAATTTGCGTGGGACCTCGATGGGGATGGATATTATGATTACTTCTCAAAAAATCCGGAACCATTGCTGTACAATGGAGCCACAAATATTGAAATCTCTTTAAAAGTAACAAATAATACAACTCAGGCCAGTGATGTATTATCAAAACAATTTTATGTTTATGAAAATCCCAATTCGGGGTACACCGTTGATTTTAGCTGGGATCCGGATCCTCCCATAGCAGGCAGTTTAATTCATTTTGATGAAGATGTAACCGGTTTTTATTATGCATACAATTGTAAATGGATCATTTATGGCCCCTTCGGCTATTACAACGAATCCTATCTTCATAATCCTTACCTTACTTTAAATGAACCGGGCACTTATTCTGTTATCCTTGAGGTGTACGATTTTTATGATAATTTTCTTGGTGTTTGTTCGAAGCCTGTAAACGTTACACCTTCGTCTTTAGTTGGGGCACCAGGGGAAATAATACCTGACGATATTAGTTATTGGGCCAAATTTGGAGAATCTGTTGCAATTGATGGAAATTTTGCTGTTGTTGGTGCCCCCGGACATGAACACAATGGTCACTTGAGTGGTGCAATATACATTTATAAGTACTACCCGGAAAGTGAACAATGGAATTTAAAGCAGGGGCCTCTTTTTCCGAATGATCCTCAGGGTACTGATATGTTTGGGACTTCCGTTGACATTTCCGGGAACTTCATTGCCGTCGGAGCACCCTACCAATCAAATTCTGTTGAAAGAAATGGAGCTGTTTATATTTTTGAATATGATGGATCTGCATGGTACCAACAACCTGAAAAGTTAATTCCCCACGATGCTACTTTTAATGACGGTTGCGGTGGGTCTTTAGCGATCGATGGTAATTATCTTATCATTGGAACCAGTGGTGGGGTTGTATTTCCGGGTACTGATAGTCTGAATTATGCTGGTAATAGAGACCACCAGGGGAAAGCATACATTTATAAGCTGGTGAATAATACCTGGGTAGAAATATGTAAGATATACGATGAAAATGGATTTGTCGATGATGGCTTTGGGAAAACTGTATCTATTTCGGGTAATAAAGTGGCTGTTGGATCTATCGAAAAAGCATTTGTTTATCACCATATTTTTGATGATACTTGGGAACAATATACAATACCTTATAACAGTAGTAATAATTCTTTTCCGGTTGAAGTTTCTGTAAGTCAAAATTCTTTATTAATTGGTGATAGCAGAGACCATTATTATGGTCAGGGAACGAATAGTGGCACAGCGCATATATATGAATTCATCAATGAGCAATGGGTAAAAACATGTGAATTATCTCACAATGCTATGGATCATTCACTTTTCGGATATTCTGTGAGCATTAATGGTAATTATGCTGTAATAGGTGCTCCGGGAGAGGACATATTTGCTACTCGTTCAGGATCAGCATATATATTTAGAAAAAATGCATTTGGTTTTTGGTGTTTGGTTAATAAAGTCACTCCAGAATACGATCCTTATGTAGGATATCAAAGCACCGTTTATGGTTATTCTGTATTTTGTGGTTCAAGTAGCCTAATTATCGGAAGGCCTGCAGGTCGTTTAGCTGGGTATAATTGGGTTCCTCTACCACCCGAAAGCTTCCCTGGGGCAGTAACGATTTTCACAAATTATGTTTATCCCTGCGACAGAATTATTTCTGAAACCGACTATCACCCTATGCAGGGTACTTATCCCGAAAACGCCGCAGGGTATATAACTCTCGGTGGTAACCCACCTGGTGAAGTTTATTTCCAGACTGGGGTCGATATTGCTTATGTTGGTGGTGATATTTCATTGCTTGATGGCTTTACTGCTGCCAACGGATGTAATTTCACAGCAAAGGGCATGGCTTGTTCAATACAACCGTCTAAACCACAAAGTATTTATACAACAAACAGTAACTTTAAGACTGAGGCAGGTCTTGAGGATGAAATTGCATTGAGTTCTGAAATTAATAATGAGGGTCAGGGAATCAAAATTTATCCCAATCCAACTACCGGAAGTGTAAATGTTGATTTTCCTGATCAGGTAAGTGATAAAATTGAATTTTTGTTTGCAAACGTTTTCGGTAAGCAATCGGTTATAGATGTTGAAATAAAAGGAAAATCGATTTCTATGGATTTATCCCCCTACCCAAAAGGTATCTACCTTCTTACTATAAAAACAAACAACAACGTATTCACCGACAAGATCGTTTTGCAGTAGTTTGAATTATAGTTTGCAATAGTACGAATGCCATGCAATCCATGCATTCATCATTAATTGATGTGCATCGTTTGCATGGCATTTTTCAATTCAATGATTCTTAATGGGCAGCCACACCCTTTAGTCTTATTCCGCAAAATTTATCACCACCTCCCCCGAAACCTTCACAAAATAAGACTTTCCTGCCAGCAACAAGTCAAAGGTTTGGATATTCATTGCCGGCCAGAAAATATCGGAACCGGCGGCTTCCTGCATGAAAATCAATGCGCTGCCGGCCTGTGC
>JABMQA010000673.1 GCA_013203545.1 Bacteroidota bacterium | reverse complement strand
TTCCGATGCAACAATGAATTTTCTTGAATTATCTGATTTTGTAAATTTCAACATGGCAGTTGTTGATCCAACAAAATCAGCTATTTCTAGTATTTGTGCTTTACACTCCGGATGTGCGATCACTTTGGCATCAGGATTTTCAATTTTCATTTTTATAACCCTTTCTGCTATCAGTAAATCATGTACTTCACATGTTCCATCCCATAACACCATTTCCCTTCCTGTTACTTTGTTTACATATGCCCCCAAATTTTTATCCGGTGCAAATATTATTTTTTGATCCTTATCAAACGACTGTACAATTTTTACAGCATTGCCTGAAGTACAAATTACATCCGACATCGTTTTTATTGCTGCAGAACAATTTATATATGAAACAACAATATGATCAGGATACTTCTTTATAAAATCTGAAAATGCTTCTTGTGGACATGAATCTGCCAGTGAACAACCCGCTTCAAGATCCGGAATAATTACCTTTTTCCCCGGATTAAGAATCTTTGCAGTTTCAGCCATGAAATGTACACCTGCAAACACAATTACATCTGCAGTTGTATCAACAGCCATTTGGGCTAATCCCAGACTATCCCCGATATAGTCAGCAATATCCTGTATTTTTGAATCCTGGTAATAATGTGCAAGAACTATGGCATTTTTTTCCGTCTTTAACCATTGAATTTTCTTCGCAAGATCGGCATTATTTTTTAAACTATTTTTTTCGGATTCCTGTTTTATCATATTATATATTTATTTTAAATAATTTTATATTATATTTAATATCCTGTTAGCATTGTAGAAAAATACTTTGCTTTAAACTTTGATTTTTCAGTTTTAAATAGTTGTTAACAGGAATTAAACATACCCTTAATTAATAATTAATTGACCCATAATACAAACCTGATATTTTTCATTTAATTTAAATTATCATAAACTGATAAAGAGTTGAAATCTATTTGGTGAAACAATGGATAAAATTGTTAATTTCCAGTTGAATTTCTTTTCATAAAAGACATAAAAAACGTCACCCGGTTGTTAATAACCCCAAAAATGTTCAGAACTCAATTTCTTTTAAAATAAAGGTGACAAAGTTAAGCAGATATCAACACTTTTCTGTGTAAAAAGGTATTTTATTGACACTGAACAGCGTGATAAATTCAGGTTTTTTATTTCAAAAATTGGCCGAATGGTGGCACCAATCAATTAGGAAGACCAGGATGATAAAACCGGACTAATTTTTAAGGGATTATGAAATGGTTTCAATATTTCTAAATATTGAAATGCCGGAATAAGTAACATTTTATACCTATTTTTGGAAAATAATTTATTAACAATAATATAAATGTTTGATAAAGAATCAATTATTCCAATTGGGAGTGACCACGCGGGATTTGATCTAAAAGAATATCTGATCAGAGAACTTAATATTCTTGGATATCATTTAAAAGACATGGGAACCTTTACTGATGACAGCGTCGATTATCCGGATTATATTCATCCGGTTGCTTCAGGTGTTGACAAAGGTGAATTTGATATGGGAATAATTATTTGTGGTAGTGGGCAGGGTGCAAATATTACTGCCAATAAATATAGCAATGTTCGGTCGGCGCTTTGCTGGAATATTGAACAGGCAAGACTTTCGAGGCAGCATAACAATGCAAACATAATTGCTTTACCAGGCAGGTTTATTCAGTTTGAAATTTCGCTGGAGGCCGTTATGTTATTTTTAAATACGGGATTTGAAGGAGGCAGGCATTTAAGAAGGGTTAATAAGATTTCAAAATTGTTAAAATAGAATAACATTAGGATGGAGTTGGAAAAAAAGTTTCTCATCGAAGCTGATTCAATAGCCTTTGATAATGTGCACAGGCAAAAAATCAAATTCAATATTGGCAAATACAACAACGCATTTGAAAAGGGTAAAAAACAATATGCAAATTTGGAAATAGCCAAACAAAGAAGTGCCAGTATCAAGTACAAAGCAATCGAAAATATTGACAGGTACCTCGGTGAGTTCGAACAGAATTTTGAAAGAAACGGAGGAAAAGTAATTTGGGCGAATAGTGCGGATGAAGCTGTTTCTGAGATATCAAAGGTTTTATCAAAGAACCAGGTAAGGGTTGTTGTAAAATCCAAATCGATGATGACCGAGGAACTGGATTTAAATCCGGCACTTGAGCACATTAATATCCAGTCAATCGAAACAGATTTGGGCGAATACATTGTTCAACTTGCCGGCGAAAAACCATATCACATTGTAACACCTGCCATGCATAAATCAAAGGATGATGTGGTTAAGCTTTTTAATGAAAAATTTGACATGTCCCTTGAAAGCACTGCCGAAGATATAACCAAATTTGTGAGAGATAAATTAAGGGAAAAATTTACAACGGCAGGGGCGGGCATTACCGGTGCAAATTTTCTGGTTGCAGACACCGGTTCGGTAGCGCTTACCGAAAATGAAGGAAATGGTTTAATGTCGGTTTCATTTCCAAAAATACACATCGCAGTTGCAGGAATAGAGCGGATCATTCCTTCGATGATGGATCTGGACCTGTTTTGGCCTCTGTTGGCTACACACGGAACGGGTCAACATATTACGGTTTATAATTCGATAATTTCAGGCCCTAAAAAATCCGATGAAGTTGATGGGCCAGAACAGATGTATGTTGTTCTGGTTGATAACGGAAGAACAAACCTGCTAAAACTGTGGGAACAAAGAAGGGCACTATCATGCATTAAATGTGGCGCCTGCCTTAATGTTTGTCCTGTTTACCGGAATATCGGAGGCTATACTTACAATACAACCTATTCGGGTCCGATAGGTGCAGTAATTACGCCGCATTTAAAAGACATGAAGAATTATAAACACCTGAGTTTTGCATCATCGCTTTGCGGAAAATGTACCGAAACCTGTCCCGTAAAAATTAACCTGCATGAACTGCTGCTCAAGAACAGAAGGGATTCCGTTAAACAGGGGTATGCAAAATCACAGGAAAAAATTGCACAGTACGGTGCCAAAAAAATAATGATGAACAGATGGATGATGGATTTTGGAGGAGGGGCACTAAAGAACTTCATGATGAAATCGTTTGTAAAAAAATCATGGGGAAACCGGCGTAACCTCCCCGAAATTTCACGAAAAAATTTCAGGGAACTCTGGCTGGAAAGGAGAAAGGACGATAAATAGGGTTGGAGCCTGTTTGAATTAATTACCTATGACAATTTTAAGTAAAGCACCAACCATATAGTATGAAAAATAGATTTCTCAGTCTCCGCCATCCCGATAAAAATCGGGAAGCGGATCCATCGAAATGACAGGACTTTCGGTGGTGTATGGGGGAAAGAAAAAGCGGGCGCGAAGCGCCCGCTTTTTCTTTCCCCCCCGTTGTAACATTAATCCTGTCATTTCGACATTTTGCTATGAGGCGCAGCGGAATAGCAAAAGGGAGAAATCTATCCCCATTCTTTTCATATCACAATGTGCGCCCTTTTTACGGATTTGATACCTTGGTATGATCTACAAGTGAAGGAGAAATATGAGGATGGCTGCACCGCTCTCACAGATGCTTACAATTATTCACAAATTATCAAAAAATAATTCTTCTTTCCACGCTGTGCGAGTATATATTTTCCCTGAAGAAGACTTGCACCATTTACAACAAAACTGTCACCAACCTTTTCCTTGTTGATTGCGATGGCATTGCTTTTTAGGAAATCTCTGGCTTCGCGGTTAGAACCTGTAACAGCGGTTTTGACAGTCAGAAAATCGATAATTGGTATTCCCGCCTGAACTTCATTTATTGAGATAATACTTTTTGGTACGCCGTCAAAAATACTCAACAGCATATCTTCCCGAAGTCTCTTAAGGGTTTCGGTAGTACCTTTTCCAAACAGGATCTCAGATGCATCAACAGCAGCATCGTAGTCTTCCTGTGAATGTACCATGGTGGTAATTTCCATTGCAAGCCGCTTTTGAAGCACACGCAGATGCGGTGACTGTTGATGTTCTTCGATCAGGCAGTCCACTTCATCTTTTGGTATGAGCGTGAAGATTTTCATATAACGTGCGGCATCATCATCGGAGGTGTTTAGCCAGAACTGGTAAAACTCATAAGGAGATGTTTTTAAAGGATCCAGCCAAATGTTGCCCTGCTCTGTTTTTCCGAATTTTCCGCCATCGGCCTTGGTTATCAACGGGCAGGTAAGGGCAAAGGCATCTTTGTCGTGTCCAAGAATTCGCCTGATAAGTTCAGATCCGGTAACAATATTACCCCACTGGTCCGAACCACCCATTTGCAATTTACAATTGTGTGATTGATAAAGTGTCAAAAAATCGGTACCCTGTACGAGCTGATAGGAAAATTCGGTAAATGACATTCCGTCTTTGGATTCGGCACCCAACCGGGTTTTTACCGAATCTTTTGCCATCATATAATTTACGGTGATGTGTTTTCCAATTTCACGAATAAAACGAAGGAAACTATATTCTTTCATCCAGTCGTAGTTGTTCACCATTTCGGCAGCATTGGGCATGGTTTCATCAAAGTGGAGAAACCTAGAAAGCTGCTGTTTTAAACATTCCTGGTTGTGCCGTAGCGATTTTTCATCCAGCAGGTTTCTCTCTTTGGATTTACCCGAAGGATCACCTATCATCCCGGTAGCGCCCCCAACCAACACGATTGGTTTATGACCGTTCACCTGGAAATGTTTCAACATCATTACCGAAACCAGGTGGCCAATATGCAATGAATCAGCCGTGGGATCGATACCAACATATGCCACGGTCATCTCTTTTTCAAGTTGCTTATCCAATCCGGGGGTCATATTATGGATCATACCCCTCCATTTCAATTCTTCAATAAAATTCATATTCGCAAAATTTTTGTAAAGATAAAGCTTAATTTTGCATTATGATTTTAGTAACTGGCAGTACCGGATTTTTAGGCGCCCACTTATTGTATGAACTTATTTGTAAAGGGTTGCGTGTAAAAGCGCTTTACCGTAAAGGCAGCGATATTGATTTTGTTAGAAAAACCTTTTCACGTTATTGCACCGATTTTACCAAAAAGTTTGAACCTATCCAATGGATTGAAGGTGACATAATGGACTTATATTCACTGCAAGAGGCACTTGAGGGCATTGATAAGGTTTATCATACTGCAGGAAAAGTATCCTATAATGCCACCGATAAGGATGTCTTGCTTAGGGTAAATCAGTTAGGGACCCAAAACCTGGTGAATGCATGCCTGGATGCCAAGGTTAAAAAATTGTGTCATGTCAGTTCGGTTTCAGCATTGGGAAGATCGGAACAGGGCGAAACCATCACCGAATTGCATCTTTGGAAGACTTCCAGAATAAATTCATATTATGCGATTAGTAAATATGGCGCCGAACGTGAAGTGTGGAGAGGGGTAGCGGAGGGGCTGGATGCAGTTATAGTAAATCCTTCGGTAATAATTGGTCCGGGAAACTGGAAAAGCGGCAGCGCAAAAATGTTTTCGACCATTTACAAGTGGATGCCTTTTTATACCCCCGGGACCAATGGCTATGTTGATGTGAGGGATGTTGCAGCAATTATGGTAAAGCTCATGGAATCGGATATTAAAAATGAACGGTTTATTGTTTCGTCCGAAGATATACCCTATCGACAATTGATTTGGATGATTGCCCAAAACCTTGAAAGGGGAAAACCATTTATCAGATTACCAAAAATACTTGCCGAAATCGGGTGGCGGCTTGAATACCTAAAAAGAATTGTTGGTATCGATCCAACCTTTACCAGGGAAATTGTTCGTTCGGCATTTAATAAGTTTTATTATGATAACCAGAAAGCTGTTAAAGCATTGGATTTTGAATATACACCAATTGAGGAATCCATAAAAAACACAGCAAGGATATTTTTGGATGATAGGAAGGGGTGAAGCGGAGCGCGGGGAGCGGGGAGCAGAGAGCAGAGAGCAGAGAGCAGGGAGGAAGATCCATTTGCGAAGAGGGCGTAGAGTCGCAAGGCCTAGCGACTGATCCCAGCCCAGAAAACGGATAGCGAAGGCAATGTAGGGTCGCAAGGCCTAGCGACTGATCATGATGCTGAAAACGAAAAACAAAGAACGAACCACCATGTGTCAACATCAGAAATCCCCGATTTTTACACAAGCAAAATAATTTGTAATGGCTTGTGGATACATAATTGCAACGCCTCAAAAAATGCGGGCTGAATCATTTACAATAAACCATGCATTTGACACTCATCAGAGTGTGCAAGCTAATAGGAGAGCCACAGAAATTTACCCCGTTGGATATGTTTACAATACAATTTAAAATAGAAGAAATGAAATTCTATCCTACGGGGTGAACACCCACGTAAGCAGAAAAAACAATGAATCTCCCCGCTACAAGCAGCGGAGTATTATGATGGGAAAATTATTATACTTTCGCTGCGAGCGGCGGGGAATTCATCCCTCGTCCGCCTACTGGCGGATTAAAAATATGCGGAACCTGTTGGATGATATGGATATTTAAATATCTTTACAAATCGAATGTTAAACCGAAAGAATAAAACAGAGGCTTGTTGGGATAACGACAGCTATTGGGTGATTATTCCAACAAAACTTTTTTAGAGTGACGAGTTACCGCCAAGTGTAAAAAGACAGAAACAGCAGACAATTTGCTACTAAAAAGAAAAACGAAATAATGAACAGCCAACGCACAAAACAGCACATTTGCAAACCGCACAAGCCGACACACAACCAAAGTTTGCAAAAGAGCTGTTTTCTTGCCAACGCTCTAATAGAAAATGGTAATTTTAACGCATAGTTCTACTTTACTAAAATAAAAGGATAAATT
>JABMQA010000672.1 GCA_013203545.1 Bacteroidota bacterium | reverse complement strand
TGCCATCAATCTCTTCAAACCCTTCTTTATTGTTTCCAAGGGTTTCGGCAGGGCCAAGTACCATAATGCCCCCCGAATTAAGGCTATAGTTAAACAGCGTCATCAATTTTTTCTGCAATTCGGGCTCCATGTAAATCAGCATATTGCGGCAAGTGAGAATGTCGAGTTTAGTAAAAGGAGGGTCTTTGATTACATTTTGAGGAGCAAAAACTACCATTTCGCGTATAGCGGCATTTAAGCGATAGCCAAGATCCTCTTTGATAAAAAATCGTTTGATCCGGTTAGGCGAAACATCGGAAGTAATGCTGGATGAAAAATACCCTTTGCGGGCTTTCTCAATGGCATCCGCATCAAGATCGGTAGCGAATATCTACAGTGTCAGGTTTTTATGCTTTTTAAGTTTCTCCTGTGCTTCCTTAAAAATAATGGCAAGCGAATAAGCCTCTTCGCCGGTTGAGCATGCTGGAACCCATGCGCGTAACACATATCCATTGGGCAACTCGTTCATGAGGGCAGGAAGCGTAATTTCTTTAAGCTTTTCCCATACAATGGTATCACGGAAAAAACTGGTAACGCCAATCAGCAATTCTTTAAAAAGTATTTCTATCTCTTTGGGATTTTCCTGTAAAAAGCGTACATAGCTGTGTATCTTTTCTATTTGATGAACGCTCTTGCGCCTTTCGATGCGTCGAAAAAGAGTGTTTTTCTTATACATCGAAAAATCGTGACCGGTTTGTTCGCGCAACAGTATGATAATTTTATCGAGGTTACTTTTGTATTTATGGTCAATTTCGGGATCAATTTTAACAACAGGAATATATTTAAGGAAAGAAATCAGTTTGGCGGGTAATTCATGGGCAGGTGCTACAATATCAGCTATTACTGCATCGGTTGCACTACTGGGCATACCATCAAATTTTGCCGAAGCGGGAGACTGCACAAGCACGATACCATTTCTTTCTTTTATGGCTTTCAATCCCAGACTGCCATCCGATCCCATGCCCGAAAGGACTATGCCAATGCTTTTATCCTGTTTGTCATCGGCCAGCGATCGGAAGAAAATATCAATGGGCAAACGAAGACCACGCGATTCAACCGGTTCAAACAAATGCAGCGCGCCGTTAAGTATCGACATGCTTTTGTTAGGCGGTATCACATAAACACAGTTTGGCTGTATTTTATGGCTGTCAGTGGCCTGAAATACTTTCATAGGAGTAATGCGTTGCAACAACTCGGGCATGATACCAACATGGTTTGGGTCGAGGTGCTGAATTACAACGAAGGCCATGCCACAATTCTTGGGCGTATTTGAAAAAAACTGTTCCAATGCTTCCAGGCCACCTGCCGATGCGCCGATACCAACAATCGGAAAGTCTGCGTTTTCGGAGGTGTCAACCTTTTTCGTTTTGGATACTTTTGAAATTTTGGTTTCACCAGGCTTCTCTTTATCAGTACGTTTATTTGTTTCCATATTTGATAGAATATTTTGCAGTTCATGCTTTTTTTTTGAATCGTAAATGTACAATTAATTATACAAAGATCTATAAGCTAAAAAAGGGGCACAGCATCTGAGACCGGTAATACTAAGAACGAAATATTTGTTAAAGATAATAAAAAAGGGCATTTGAAATACTAAACCTAAACAAGGCTGAATACTATTTTGTCCAAGGGGCTCCTCTGGAGATGTGCTGGGAGAAAAAATGATTAATAATATCTTTGGGTAATATTACCTGATTAACTATCGGTAAAAATTAAACATAAATCTTAGTAAGAATATAAAAATAACTTCCTCAAACTAATAGCTTGCAAATTCCCACTTCGCTATTAATGATAACTTTTGTAAATAATAGATTACGTTGTAACTAAGGAGATTTCTCCGTCGTCCCGCCAACGCGGAACTCCGTCGAAATGACATGCGTTTATCATATAAATAGGAGTGGGTTCGGGGATGGGGCGGCTGCGCCGCCCCATCCCCGAACCCACTATTCACTTCCAACCAAAGCCATGGCATTTCGACTGGAAACACAAGCGCAGCGAAGTGTTGAAGGGAGAAATCTTTTCAATGATTTT
>JABMQA010000671.1 GCA_013203545.1 Bacteroidota bacterium | reverse complement strand
TCCTTTTGCTGGCTCGATTTTTTACTTTTATCAGCAGCGTATGCCTGGATCATTTCGATGTATGTTTTACTCAATCTTAATTCAGGCGTATTTTTCGAGTTTAATGATAATTCAAGTTTACCATCCAGGTTGGTAATCATAAAATCAGGTGAGATGTACTGGTTTGTTTTATCCGTTTCGTTTAGTGAATTCCCGGGTTTGGGATTGAGTTTTAAAATTTCATCGATGGCATTCTTTAATTGCTTTTCGGTAATTTTCGCCTTTTTAATAATTTTATCGTAATGCTTTTTGGTAAATTCATTAAAGTACCGTTCAATAACCAGGATGGGCAGGCCCAAATCCAGGCCGGGGTCTTCCTCCTTCCTTCTTTTCAACTGGATCAGAAGGCATTCTTTCAGGTTTCTGGCGCCAACTCCCGAAGGGTCAAATTCCTGGATAATTCTCAATACATACAATATTTCATCAGGGGTGGTTGTAATATTCTGGGTAAATGCAAGGTCGTCAACCATGGCGTTCAGATCGCGCTGAAGATATCCGGAATCATCCAGGTTGCCAACGATTGTCAGCGCGATGATCGCCTGTGTTTCGTCGAGACTTCGTAATCCAAGTTGTGCATTCAGGTTATCATGAAATGTATTCCCTGATGCAAAGGGGATTTCCCTTCGTTCGTCATCCTGGCTGTAATTATTGGCGTGGAGTTTATAGGAAGGTATTTCATCGTCCTGCATATAATCATTCAGGTCGAATTCATCGCTGTTTTCATTGTCGAAATCGTTCTCATAATCCTCATCACCGTCATTATCCTGGTTTTCTTCAGTAATTTCGGCTGTGTCCTCCAATGCCGGATTTTCCTCAATTTCTTGTTTAATACGCTGTTCGAGAGCAATGGAGGGGATTTGCAGCAACTTCATCAGCAGAATTTGCTGTGGTGATAGTTTTTGCTGAAGTGCAAGTTTTTGTATTAATCCCTGTTTACCCATTTGATTTTCTTAACCCTATGATACCTGATTCTGTAATTTGATGGTAAATATATTAAAAATAGTAATCCTGCAAAACCATTGCCTTTATTTTAACATAAAAAAAAATATTGTTCGAAATTTTTAAAACTCGGCATTTTGAGGTGTCCTTGGAAATGGAATGACATCCCTGATGTTTTTCATTCCGGTGATGAATTGAACCATTCTTTCAAATCCCAATCCAAAGCCGCTATGTGGTACGGTTCCAAATTTTCTTGTATCGATATACCACCAGATATCTTTTTCAGGAATATTCATTTCACGGCATCTGTTCTGTAATTTCTCAAGAACCTCCTCCCGTTGAGAACCGCCGATGATCTCACCAATATTTGGAAACAGCACATCCATAGCCCTCACGGTTTTTCCGTCATCATTTTGTTTCATGTAAAAGGCTTTGATGTCCTTTGGATAATCCGTTAGGATTACCGGTTTTTTAAAATGCTTTTCCACCAGGTAACGTTCATGTTCCGACTGCAGGTCAACACCCCAATCTACCGGGAATTCGAACTTTTGTCCGGATTTCATCAGAATTTCAACGGCTTCCGTATAACTTAACCTTTCATATTTTACTTCAACGATCGACCTGAGCCGTTCGATGAGTTCCTTATCGAACATGTTGTTTAAAAACTGAAGATCATCAAAATTGTGATCGAGCGTATATTGAACAAGGTATTTCAGAAAATCCTCTGCAAGATCCATGTTGTCAATAATGTCATTAAAAGCCACTTCCGGCTCTATCATCCAGAACTCGGCAAGGTGACGGGGCGTATTTGAGTTTTCGGCACGAAATGTAGGGCCAAAAGTATAAACCTGCGACAATGCCAGTGCTCCCAGTTCAGCTTCCAGTTGCCCGGAAACTGTTAAATTGGTTTGCTTTCCAAAAAAGTCCTCTTTGTAATTGATTGTTCCATCTTCGTTCAACGGAGGGTTTTTAAGATCAAGTATGGTAACCTGGAACATTGCCCCTGCCCCTTCAGCATCCGATCCGGTAATAATGGGTGAGTGCAGGTAGTAAAATCCGTGGTCGTTAAAATACTTATGTATCGCAAAAGCTACAGCATGCCTGATGCGAAGCACCGCTCCAAATGTGTTTGTCCTGGGGCGCAAATGGGCTATCTCCCGTAAAAACTCCATGGAGTGGCCCTTCTTTTGAAGTGGATAGGTGTCGGGATCAGCCGTTCCGTAAACCTCAATTTCATCTGCCTGGATCTCTACATTTTGACCCTTGCCCAACGATTTTACCAGTTTACCCGTAAGCGAAATACCCGATCCGGTAGTGATAAGTTTTAATATTTGTTCATCAAAATTAGCTACATCCGCTACTGCTTGAATATTATGTATAATCGAACCATCATTGATGGCAATGAATGCTATTTTGTTGTTACCCCGCTTGGTACGTACCCAGCCTTTTACATTTACCCTGATATCATAATCTGTAGATTTCAGGAGATCGGCAATTCTTGTTCTTTTCATTCTGTAATTGTTAAAATTCCGCACAAAAATAAACACTTTTTATACCTGACGGGATATTATTAAAATTTAAGTAAATATTATAGGTGGCGGTTCAAATTGTGAAAAGTGGAATATTTTGTCGTTCAATAGTTATTCAATGGTCATTTGATTGTCATTTATAGGTCATGTAATAGTCATTTATAGTTATTGGAAGTAGTTAATGATGGTCATATCAACATCGAAGCAAAGGACAACAAAATGATAGTGAAGATCCGCACATGCGGGAACACGGAGCAAATGACGGCGTAGCCAAATATTCAATAGAATTAACGGGAATACGTGCTTTTACCATGTTCATCCCTTTTTGCTTCGCTAAAATAAATTCCTGCCATAAGTGCGATGGAGATAAGCAGCCCGAATAGTAAAACAAAATGATTTTCGGTTGCACCATAGCTCTCGGCATCAACATGGAGGGATCCCCTGTTAACCAAATAATATACGATAACGGCAGATGCATTATTGATAAAGTGGCCAAGTATGGGTAGCCAAATCGATCCTGACCATACAAACAGGTAACCAAAAACCAGTCCCAGGACAAACCTCGGTATGAAACCGTAAAACTGCAAATGAAATGCACTGAATAACAGAGAGGAAATAATTATGGCTACATGGATGTTTTTAAACCAATCATTAAAAAGACGGATCAGGATTGATCTGAACAACAGTTCTTCGCCAACAGAGGCAAGTACACCGATCATGAAAAGATTGACTAACAAAGACCACAACGATGTGTTTTTTAAAAATGCTTCGGTTAATTTCATTGCACTCTCCTCACTTTCCTTCATCCAGGATTCAATACCCGACATAAATTCCGGTAGCTGCAAACCCTCATTTACCTGAGCCAGCCAGTGAATAACCGGTAATATACTGAAGATAAGTAGTGCCGTAAAAAGGATGGAAAGATTTTTTGGGGCAACATCCAACTTTAAGTACCTGAAGATGTTTTTTCCGGCCAGGAAAGCAAAAAATATGGAAGGAACAATAAAAACCCCGATTTGATTTACAATCTGAAATATTTTAAGCAATATAATATTGTTGTCGTTGTCAAAATTACCGACATCCATTAACCGCTGCAGCAGATCGGTTCCAAAAAAGGGTATGCCAATCAATATCCCGATGAAAAAAGAAAAAAAAGTTGAAGCCAGGATAATAGCGACAAGTGTAAGCAACTTTAGTAAATGGCTTTTATGTTCTAATATCGGGTTGGTAATGTACATTTGATCATATTGTATTTTCTGAATTTGGCAAAAATAGTATTTCTTAACCTAATAATTTCTAACAGTTTCTTAGTCACTCCCTATGGGATAAGCTTGTCAATGACCTGTTCTACTGTTAAACCAGGTGTTTTTTGTGATTTCAGGCAGATCTAACAGTTCCTGACAATCCTTGAATTTTCTTGGCTGGCGGTGTAACTTTATGCGATTTTGACAGTATTATTTATTGACTAACCACAAAATTTTTGAGCTATGAAAAATGTAATTTTAATCAATCTGCTGATGATATTTTATATTATTGGCGGCAGCGCATTCGCGCAAAACCCAAAAGACGTTTCAAACCCTTCCTATTATGCGAGTCAAAAATCACCGGTTGATGCGCATAAACTATTGGACCAGGAAGCATCTGGAGGTTTGAGCAATAATAGTGAGTTGCCCGGTGTTCCAGGCAGTGTTTATTTGAACCCGGGGTGGGAACCGGGAGTCATCACCATGTACGACGGTAATAGGATTAAAGGAAACCTGTTCCGTTACAACCTTTACACACAGCAAATCCAGTTCATTCGGGACAACGACACCCTGGCAATAGGAAATCCGGAAGAAATTACGAGGGTAAGGATTTCAGGGAGAACCTTTGTTTATGTTCCTTACATTGAAAAGGAGGAGTTAAAAAAAGGTTACTTTGAATTGATCCAGGATGGTGAATGTCGTTTGCTAAGGCGCTGGCAGGTGCTCTATCACGTACGGGGTGAATCTGCGGATAATCAAACAACGAATGAGGGCGATCTCTATATGCGCGATTGTTCCTGCTATCTTCAATTTGGAAACAAGCCGGCTGAAAAAGCCTCTAAACGTAAAAAAGAATTTCTAACCTGTTTTAACCATAACCAGGATTTGATTGGCGATTTTATCAAAAGCGAAAATCTGAGACTCAAGGATCCGGAGGATTTAAGGTCAATCGTTGCATATTACAACCGCATTCAGGAATAATTCGCAACCCATTGCGGTAAAATTGGATCAAACCCGGATACAGGAACTTTCAAATCCCAGAAATCCCTGGTTTTCATCAGGCCAAATTTGTTTAAAGTTGTGATCCCTATTGGTCACATCACAAAACGTTATATATTTGTGCGAAAATGTGTATGACCCATGAGGATAAATCTTCGTTCAAAGTACATCGTTGGGGAAATCGTTTTATTTACAATTATGTGGATGGTTATCATGCACATGTATTTCCTGATCGCTTTCTGGGGGATCCGGGAGTATTTCCATGAGCCCGCGATTGTTGAACTTTTTGAAAATTATTTTGGTTTCAGGGATATTTTTCTTCACAGCTTTACCTTTGGGTTTTTGTTTAGTATCATCAATGTTATTATCGACCGGTCAAAACTCAGAAGCAAATCAATCGGCAAGATCATTTTGATAAAAACAATTCTTTATTTATTTGCCGCTTCCGTTGCCGATACTTTGGTGATACTGATTAACTCCGGATTTGACCTTGAATCATTTAAACGGTCAGGTGATTTGTTTATGAACGAGATACCCACGTCATTTTTCATTTCCATCGGCTGTTATTATATGTTTTTCATTCTGATGTTCAATTTATTTTACCAGGTTAACAGGAAGATAGGGCCGGGTGTGCTGTTAAATAGCATTCTTGGTAAATACAATCAGCCAAGGAATGAAGACCTGATATTTATGTTTTTGGATCTGAAAAATTCGACAGGTATTGCCGAAAAACTGGAACATAAAAATTACAGCCTGTTCCTTAAGGATTGTTTTTCGGATCTCACAAATCCTATTTATAATTATGCAGCCAATGTTTACCAGTATGTTGGTGATGAGGTGGTATTGACATGGACACTAAAAAAAGGATTGAAAAGCCTGAACTGTTTCCGGTTGTTTTTTGATTTTAAAAAAATGCTACATGCCCGCAAATCGTATTATTTGGATACTTATGGAATTTATCCAGAGTTCAAGGCAGGTATGGACTTTGGTGAGATAACTGTTACCGAGGTTGGTGAAATCAGGCGAGATCTCGCATACCACGGGGATGTGCTGAATACTGCAGCACGGATAGAAAAATTATGTAAACCCTTGAGAAAAGAGTTGCTGATTACTGAATATTTAGAGCAGGAATTAAGTGGTCTTAACGGTTATTATAAAAAATTTGTTAACGAGTTACGCCTCGAAGGGAGAGATAAAACCATAAAAATATACAGCATTGAGGAAAAACTTAACAATTCCTGACACACAAAATAATTCCTTCTTAACCTTGGTTTTTATGCTTGATGGTTTTAAAGGATACTACTTATCGACTTCAAACCTAACCAAATCAGATTATGAATATATTGGCTGAATCCGAAAACTATATCACTGGTCTGTTCAAGGCCAACAGTGACGACAAACTCCGGTATCACAATATTGAGCACACTAAAAATGTAGTTAAGGCTGCTACGCTCATTGCCGGCAAATGCAATATCAAGGGCAGCGAACTGGAGGCATTACTTGTTGCGGCCTGGTTTCATGATGTTGGATATCTTGAGATAATGGTAAATCATGAAGATGTCAGTAAGAAATTGGCCAGGGAGTTCCTTGAAAAACGTGGGATGGGGGAGGATTACATTCAGCAGGTAGAAAGGTGTATTGAAGCCACCCGTGTACCACAGAATCCTGCTGATAAAGCTGCCGCCGTTTTGTGTGATGCCGATCTATACCACTTATCACAGGATGGTTTTATGGATGATACCCAGATCTTCTGGGATGAGCTTTCGGCCATGAATGGCGAGGAACTGGAAGAAATCAAATACCTTGAAAAAACATTAAAATTTTTTAAAGATCACCAATTTAAGACGGAATATGGCCGCACCATTCTGGAACCAGGTAAGGAAACCAATTTGAAACGTGTGAAAAAAGCGCTAAAAAAGCGACAGAAGGAAGTGGTGGAAGAACTTGAAAAAAAGGATAGGAAAATTGAAAAACTATCTGAAAAAGTTGATCAGTTGAAAGCCCCTCAAAGAGGCGTCGAGTCGATGTTCAGGCTAACTGCCAATAACCAGATCACCCTGAGTTCCATTGCCGACAACAAAGCCAATATTTTAATTACCGTTAACTCTATAATTATTTCGGTAGTGGTTACGATGCTGGTGCGAAAGTTCAGCGACTACCCCACCATTGTCATACCCACCATGATTTTCCTACTCACCAGTTTGATAACCATCGTATTTGCAATTCTCTCAACCCGGCCCAAAGTATCCGGAGGAACCTTTACGCGAGAAGATATCAGGCAAAGAAAGATAAACCTTTTATTTTTTGGAAACTTTTACAAGATGGGTTTTGATGACTATGAATGGGCCATCAAAGATATGATGAAGGATTATGAAGGATTATACCGTAACATGATCCTCGATCAATATTCCCTCGGCAAAGTGCTTGCAAAAAAGTACAAAAGGCTGCGGATCGCCTATAATGTTTTTATGTTCGGGCTGGTTATTTCAGTTATTGCTTTTAGCGCGGTGATGATATGGCTTCCTCCGGTGTAGATGACATTTTCGCTGTGTTAAGTGCCAAAACCTGTGCGATGGTTTCTGATAAATCCCTACCTTTACAACCTAAACCAATTCACAATCCAATGAAACAACAATTTTACATTTCCTGGTGGAATCTTGAGAATCTCTTTGATGTTTTCGATTCAACCAATCGCCCACCATGGTTGCAAGGTTCACTTAAAGGTGAACTCAAAGGCTGGACTACTGATATCCTCCAACAAAAAATCGTCAACCTATCTTTGATCATTCGACGAATGAACAATGGGTTGGGGCCTGATATATTGGGTGTATGTGAGCTTGAAAGTAAGCCGGTACTCGAAAAGCTGGTAGCAAGCCTTAACTCCCTCAACCGAAACTACGGAATTGTCCATCACGACACTTCCGACCACCGTGGCATCGATGTGGCCTACATTTATGATAGGGACCTTTTTACATTCGAGCAGCAATTTTCCCATACCATATTAAAGCGCACAGCTACGCGGGATTTGTTCCAGGCTAATTTTAAAACGTCAAAAGGAAACGACCTGATCCTTATCGGTAACCACTGGCCGGCACGCTCGGCCGGGGTTTACGAATCGGAACCCTACCGGATCATTGCCGCCGAAACCCTTAGTTATTGGATGAAACGAATTATTGAGATCAAGGGTAACGATACGGCGGTTTTGTTGATGGGAGATTTTAACGACGAGCCATTCAACCGCTCTATTACCGATTATAGCCTCGGAACAAACAGTCTTTCAAAAGTGGCCTATTCCAGGTCGCCAAGATTGTTTAACCTGATGTGGCCTTTTTTGGGCAAAGGCCTGGGTACTTTTTACTTTAATAACTTCCCTTATGTTTTTGATCAGTTTTTGGCTTCGAAAGAGATGATCCAGTCAAGCGGTAAGCCTCGCCTGGCTAAAGATAACAATGGTGATTTCGTTGTAAAAATTGAGGCATCCCCTGAAATGACTTCCACAGGACGCTACCCGGTACCAGTACGATTTGGGCGCCCTTC
>JABMQA010000670.1 GCA_013203545.1 Bacteroidota bacterium | reverse complement strand
TCCTTATTGGCATCGGCATCGCCGGTGGTGATGGCTTTCACGAAATATTCCCTGAAAAGGCTTCGGTCGGGTACCTGTTCCTTGGCGCTTCCGGAGGTAATAAACTGCCTTACCGCTTTGCTGGTATTGTAATTGATGGCTGCCGGCACCGCCCGGCTCAGGTTAAAAAGACTGCCCGAAAAACAGGCATCGAATAGGAAAATTGCATGTTTGGAGAGGATGTCCCTGGCCCATGAATCAAACTTACGCATACTGATGGCTTTTTGATGGAACCTGCTACTGTTCACATCCGGCAGCGGCGCATTGGCGGGTACAATATATCCGAGTTCACGTCCATCCGGAGCCTTCATGGTATGGCCATGGCCGGCAAAATAAACGAGTAGCCGGTTGTTGGCATTAACCCCATACTCTTCGATGAAATTATCGATAGCTGTTTCAATTTCTTTGTCATTGGCATCTTCTACCACAGTAACGTTAAAGTCATTTTTTTCGAGGGCTGCCTTTACCTCACGGATGTCGTTTTTTACTCCCGGCAAATCGGGCCAGCCGTTTGAATAATTGCTCACACCGATAACCAGGGCATGGCTGCCGGAATAAAGCGTGGTGGTTTTCCCGTCGATTTTAAGTTCTACCTTTTGAAAACCGCGTTGCTGGGCTGCAAGCGGAAAAGTCATCATCGAACAAACAAGAAGTAAAACCAATGATTTTAGGCATGTTTTCATTTCGCTGTGGTTTAAATAAATTGTGATGACAAATATATTAAAAATATGGAAACCGGATTTTAACTGAGGAAATAGATGATAGTGATGCATGGCACATCACGGTAAGGGACGCAAACCGCGAGGAACGAGGGGGTGGCGTCCCTGGGTTTGGAGCAACTTCCCTATCTTGGGTTTCCAGCCCATAGCCGTCAAGTTAAGGGGCTTGGAGGTTGGTTTCTGAGCATGCCATAGGTATAAGAATACAACAAACTCTGTCCTTTGGACACAACCTCAGTTGCGAAATTTCAAAATTGTTATCCGAAGCTGAGATCGAAAAGCTTGCACGAAGCTTAGGCTTTGTACAGCGAACCAGTAAACTATCAGGTTGGAAGTTTCTTGATATGTTGCTGTTCACCCACTTTAATCATGAAAAGCTAAGTTTGAATGAGCTGTCCATTCAACTAAAGTTGCGCTATGGCGTCAAGATCACCAAGCAGGGCATCAATGATCGTTTTACCCAAGCTGCCATCAACTTCATCAAGGGCATCGTTGAAAAAGCGATAAAGATTGTGATCGCTGCAGATACTGGTGATGATTTAGGGTGTTTTCCACAGTTCACACAACTAAAGCTAAAAGACTCAACATCTTTCCAGCTGCCGGAAGACATGGCAGAAAAGTATCCGGGAAGTGGTGGCAATGGCTCAAAGGCCGCCATCAGGATACAATTTGAATACGATTTCAAAACCGGGGGCATCAGCGATCTAAGCTTGCACCCATTCAATGAGCAAGATTTAACTGATGCAGCCCAAACCATATCATCCATTCAACCTGGTGAACTATTGCTCAGGGACCTGGGATACTCAAAGATAGAAGTATTCAATCAGATCATAATTTTGGGGGCTTACTTTTTAAGTCGTCTGAAAAACAACATCATTACCTATGAGAAAAAAGGCAATGATTTTGTCAAGATTGATTTTCAAAAAATTGAATTATATCTAAGGAATACCCACCAAACATTTATTGAAAAACAGGTTTATATCGGAAGTAAGGAAAGGTTACCGGTCAGGCTATTAATTGAAATTTTGCCTAAGGATAAAAAGGAGGAAAGGCTTAGAAAAGCAGAACAAACAGCAAAAAGAAAAGGCCAGAGAATAGGAAAAGACTACAAAGAACGCTATGGGTTAAATCTTTTCATCACCAACATAGATGAAAAAGTAATGGATGGGAAAAAATTAGCAAAACTCTATAGACTTCGCTGGCAAATCGAATTAATGTTTTATGGAAAGAAAAAGATTATGCAAAGTAGCATTAGAAAGCATGTTCATAACCAATCCATTAGTCCATTTACTTTACAATACCACTTTGCATAAATACATTGTTACTACCCCAAATTTTTCAGCCATTCCAAGAGATTACCATCCTTTTCCCAGGATTTTGTTTTAGTTATTTCAGGATTAATATCAATATAGGCCTTTTCAAAAGCCTCCCGTTTTTGTCTTGAGTCGGCACGGGCATATACATCGGTAGTCTGAACCGACACATGTCCTAAAAGGTCCCTGATATAAACCAGATTCACACCAGCTTGGAGAAGATGCATGGCCTTTGAATGGCGTAAAGAGTGACAACTGACCGTCTCAGGAATAATATGCGGATTGATTTTCCGCGCAAGATTTACACAGGTAGTCAAGATATAGGTAACGCCAGCGCGGGTAAGCTTCTCCTTCCTGGTATTTGAGAACAATGGATACTGATTGGCAAATGGTTCCAATAAATGATTTTCCCGCATATACTGTCTCAGGAAAATGGTCTGCTCTTCTTGTAATGGTACAATTCTGGCCTTGCGTCCCTTGCCAAATATTTTTACAGTGCTGGGGCTATCAAGCCTGACAGAAGACGGGGTAAGGTCTATTATTTCCTGTACCCTTGCACCGCTGTCGTACATCAATGCAAGCATTGCAAGATTTCTACGACCATTTCCTGTGCTTAGATCCGGCTGTTCGAGAAGAAGTTTAATACCATCAGTAGTAAGGTAGTTAATGCTTTGTTTATCATGTCTTTTGACTTTTATGGATAGTATCTTTTGCCACTCAAACATCCTTTCGGGATTTTCGTATTGCAGGTAGCAGAAGAAGGACCGCAAAGCGGCAAGCCGGTAATTTCGCGTCGCATTACTGCAATGCCGGTACTCCTGTATCCAATTAAGAAAATCGATAACAACCTCCTTGGTTATGCATTCAAGGGTCAGCTTTTGTACTTCAATGTTTTTCCATTCTTTAATGAAGGTTATAAACTGAACAAAAGTATCCTTGTAAGCCAAAATGGTGTTGGGGCTGTAGTTACGCTCGCCAGCAAGGTACTTGGTCAGGAAAACGCTGAGATGTTTTGCAAAATCAGTCGTTTCCATCGTATGACAAATTATTGGATTTTGGAAAAACGTAAGAGCCGATCCCATTTTGGGCTTTCAGTATATCCGGATACATTTCCGTAGTAAGCCTGACGTATCGATCAGTCGCACCTAATGATTTATGTCCCAGAAAAGTTGATAACAAAGGCAATGAGTAGTAAAGATCCAGCCCGGATTTAGACATCTGTACGAGTGAGTGAACTGCGAACGTATGCCGAAAATCGTGAACACGAGGCCCCTGATGATCTCCCGTGTGCGGGATGCTTGATAGGGCGAGCGCCTTCCTGAACCAGACGTATACATTGCCTTGACGAGGGTTCGTTCCGTTTGGGGATACAAAGAAGTATCCTTTGGCATCATTGATGCGGAGTATAGGCATTCGATCCCGATAAAGCAGATACTGTTTCAGCACTTCTTCTAAGGTATCAGACATCGAAGCGATACGCTCTTGGCCATTCTTGCTTTTTCTGATAATCAGGCAGCGCTGGTTAAAGTCCACATCCTTGTTCTTCAAGGCTAATGCTTCGCTGATTCTAATACCGGTTGCATACAGCAGACGGATAATAACTGGTACAATAAAGAGTATGGTAGACATGTGCTTGTCATACAATCGCATATTATCACAGGCCTGGAAGATGTCTGTGATTTCCCGACAAGAGAAGATGTGAGGTGTAAAGCTGTTACTTGCAGGATTAGGAGGTATTCTGGGGATATAGCAGTCATAACCAACTTTGCACATAAACTTACAAAACTGCCCCAAGACGGAGTATTTAGTGCAAATGGTGGATGATGAATCGTTCATTCTGGTATCTCGCCACTGTTCAACTTGTTGCCTGGTTATTCCCAAGGTTGTTATACCATTGTCTTTAAAGAATTTGTCGAACTCAAGGAAGATCCACTCAGTTCGCAAAGACACATAACCAAGTCCTTGCTTTATAGCTATAAACTGCTTGAAGTAAGGCGCATAGATGCTGCAATAATTGAACTTATTCATAGAAAGCTCCCCCTTTCTGTTCGTAAAATGATACATCCACAAGAGGAACTTTCAATGCACATTTGCGTAAAGATTCCACATCTATCCTAAGGTAAGACATGGTAGTGGTTGTACTCTGGTGTCCCAAAGCCTCGGATATGATCGGCATTGATACTTGGTTCTCCAGGAAACGACTGGCCAGACTGTGGCGCATGGCATGTGCACCGTGCTTCCTTCCGGTTGTGTCAACACCGGACGCAACTACGATACGACCAAGAGTGCCGGCAACGGCACTGTTTGTCATAGCCGTGAAGGGCGCACGGGTATAAAGGAAAACCTTGGTGACTCAGATTTTTTGCGGCCATATTTCAGATAATCAATAATAGCTTCCCCTAAATCGACCAGTAAAGGAAGTTCAATAATTTTACCGGTCTTAAACTGGGATAATGTAATAGTGCCTTTCTCCCAATCGATGTTGCTGAAAGTCAAGTGTGCAATATCCGATGCTCTTAACCCTAATCGCGAGGCCAACAAGGTCATGGCATAGTCTCTTTTACCGGTGGCATCTTCCCTATGTATAGATGTTTCGATTTGGAGCACCTCTTTTGCAGTATATACCGAGGGTAACTTTTCTCTTTTGACCCACTTGTAATGTTGAAGGGCTGCGGACAAATCATACTGTATGATGCGCTCTTCAAATAAGAACCTGAAGAAGAATCTGATGGTAGATACTATGCCTATTTTATTGTTGGTCTGAGTGGAAACAAAATTCATAAGATAATCCCCCGTGACTTCTTCAATAGTAGAGATATGTTTGCTTTCCAAATAAAAAAGGAATCTGGATAGATATAACCGGTGACCTGAAATTGTAATCTTGTTACGGCGTAAAGACTCCAAATGCATAAGGAATTTATCCATCAACCGACCTATCTGCCCGGACAACTCCCGCTTAATTGACTTTGCACGAGTTTTACTGATGGTCCCTGTTTCCTGGAACTCACTCAACACCTTTATACTTCTGATAATGTCTCGCTCATAAGGAGTGACAATGTTTCTGGCTAGGTTAGAGCGGATATAATCTTCGCCTACCGTAGGATTATAATACAAAATTGATTTTTGAGCCATAAATGGAATCAGCTTGCTTTTCCATAAAAGCTTGTAACGATCAATTCTAAGCGGAGAATAGGATTGTTGCTCAAAAAATTGAACACAACTTTCCATCAGTTCTTCTACTGTTTGCTGTTTTTTCATATTACTGCTTTTAGTTCCGGCAACATTGCCAGAATTATAAAAAGCAATAATATTTATGTAAAGTATTTATGTAAAGTTTTAACGTGTTTGCTGACTGCTCAGGAAGCTTTCTACAGATTACTTTGCATAATCTTTTTCTTTCCATAAAATTACTCCCTGAGCTTCCCTGATGTTGATATGGTTTAGAATTGACTGGTTTTTTAGTAAAAAGACTCCCTTATCAATGGTTGCTAACCAAAGTATGCTGTCCTTTGTTTCAAAAGCAGAAGTAATCACAATATTGCAATCCAGCGTATATCTTTTTGGAGCACCTATCTTTTTATCTGCATATTCAAAAAAAACTTTTGTCGAATCTGTATAGTAATCTTCTTTTAATAAATACTTGTCTTCATTTATCTTAAAGGCATATGCATAACCAATTGTATCAGAAATAAGACACAGTGTATCCGAAAAATCATGTAAAGCATAAAGTCCTTCCGCTGTATACAGAAGGATTCCGTGATCGGTTGACCCACTGATAAATTTAACATTCATCGTTGCTCTTTCATATCCATTTAAAATTTTTCGCTCACTTGGAAGTAAATATTTCCTTACCTGGCTTTGATTATTCAATGATATAATTTCGAAGCTTTGAAATGAATAAAAATAAATGGTTTCATCGGTATCCTGGTAAAAATCCGTAAAAAAATGCTTGCTTTTCAAAGAATCCAGAAAGGGAGCATTCAAATAATTATAGATTTTGTTCTGATAGAAAAAATTCATTGTTCCGTTGAAATTGAAAAACCAAATGCGTCCAAGCAAATCTTCTTTGATTACTATGATTTCGTTGCTGTTCAGGCCATCTTTCTTACTGAAACAGGTAAACTCATTGCCATCGTACCTGGCCACACCTGCATCAGTGCCAAACCAAAGAAAGTATTTACTGTCTTTTATAATGGGATAAACGGTGTTGGAAGGCAATCCATCTTCAGTGGTGAAATGTTGAATATAGGGATTTTGGGCGGTCAAATTGATGCCGGTTAAAAATAAGATTAAAATAAAAACGATGAGTTCTTTTTTCAATTTATTCTACCGTTTTGGAAAAATGCCTGATCACCTCCCGAAAATCATTCATTTTCCTTCTCGAAATAGCGAGTTTTTCACCGTCGGTCATTTCGGCATAATTGCCTTCGTAGCTGGAGTATCCTTTCAGGAAATTCATGTTGATGATAGTGGATTTGTGAATCCTGAAAAAGATGTGATTATTAAGCATCTTCTCGAACTCACCCAGCGAACGGGTGGCTACAATCTTATCCAAACCCGATAAGTGCAGCGTTGTATAGTTACTGTCGGCTTGCAGGTACATCATATCGGAAACATTCACTATGCGGAACCCAAACTGCTCGGAGATCGTTATTTTTTCTATTTTTTTAGTATCCGAATGAACATGGTCGTGAAGATCGTCCAGTGATTCATGATAAATAGAGCGGACATGTGATTCACTTTTCCTCAGTTCATGGTAACGGATGGCCTTTGAAACTGCTTCTGTGAGTTCGACCGGGTTGACCGGCTTCAGCAAATAGTCGATAGCGCTTGCCTTCAAGGCAGATAAGGCATATTCTTCATGAGAAGTCACAAATATAATCCCGTAATCTTCTTTTGGGATAGATTGCAAAAAAGCAAAACCATCTTCTCCGGGCATCGAAATATCGAGAAAAATAAAATCTACCTTTTCTGTATTTATTAACTCACGCCCTTTGGTTGCCGATTCGGCGGTTCCACACAAACGGATTTTAGGGCAATACGCAGCCAGCATAGATGCCAGCGCCTCACGAAGATTTCTTTCGTCATCGATGATTATCGCCCTGTATTCTTTCATGTGAACAAAGTTACTTTTTTTAGTGGATTTATTCCTAAGTGAAACATTTTAAATAATATCCCCAAAACTACAGATAAATTCGACAGTTATGTCCGGAAATAACCGGATGGTGTACAATCTTCTTTTTTT
>JABMQA010000669.1 GCA_013203545.1 Bacteroidota bacterium | reverse complement strand
TACGAAGCTTGTCTTCTTTACTAAATTTTCTCTTTTCCATATTCGTTGACATAATTACTGTTTTTTATTGATAATTATGTCCGATTGTTTACGGGGCCATTTCAGTAAGCGCCTGGATTATCAATTTTTTTTTTACAGTAGCTTAGAGCCTTTCCAGCCATTTTGCAAAAAACACATCATACACAAAATACTTTGTGTCCCTTTTGTATATCATTTTTTTATCCATAAGGGATTGGATGCCACGCCTGACCGTTGAGGTGTTGTTTAAGTCATGGTTTTTAATGAATGCTGAGGTTGTAACTTTGCTTATGCCCTCTTCTTTTGCTAAAGCTATTAATAAATTCCATTGTGGCTTCGTTATCAGGTCCCGATACTCTGAATAGTAAACTTCATTTTCTTTGAGGATGTCAGAATAAATTTGCTTCACTGTTTCGGTGTCAATTTCTTCTTTACCGGAACCATATAATTTATTGCATAGAAATTGAACATAATAGGTATGCCTACGTGTCAATTTTAGAATATTTTCAATAGCTTCATCCTCAATAGAAATAGAGCCGGTGTTGAATTTTGCTTTAATAAATGGCGAATATTCATCTTCAGGAATCTCTTCGAGGTGCATAAATTCTGTACTTTGATAAAAAGGCCTTTTAGCGTCAGTAAACATACTTGTTAAAAGTTGTTTATCACTTCCTGAATATATAAAGGTCACGTTTTGCAGCTTTTGAGTGTTTGTACGAAGTAGCGCCTCTACATTGTTTTCAGGGTAGTTGGCTATTTGCTGAAATTCATCAATTGCTATCACTACCGGCTTTTCAAGGCTTCTCTCCTGTAAAAATCCAAAAATTTCTTCCATTGTCCTTATGCCTGTGGCTTCATTTTCTGTATTGAAAGAAAAAGTTGGGGAACCTGTAAGACTATCAAAAGATATGGTAGGCCTGATGCTTCGGATAAAACTATTAATCATTCTCTTAATTTTCTCAGAAAATGACTCCTTTTCAGCTAACAAGCTTGAGCCGAATTTATTGATAAATCCTGATAATGATTCAGTATAATAAATATCAAAGTAGATGGTATCAATTTCTTTGGAATTACCTAATTGATGAAAGACGTGGTGAATAAGACCTGTTTTACCCATTTTTCGGATGGATGACAGGGTAAGGTTCCTCTGATTTGCAATGGCATTGATGAGTCTTTTCGTTTCATTATCCCTGTTGCAAAAATACCCGGGTCCGGCATAATCTTTAAGAATAAATGGATTCATAACATTTGCTTTTTGCAAATATAGCAGTTTTTTTTTACTTTTTGAACAAAATGTTTTAAACAAAATGTTTTAAACAAAATGTTCAATTCTAAAAATATAATCAAGATGAAACGGGGAAACTCATAGCATTCGCAGGAGGGGTTCGGAACCGCTACCATCCTTCTGTTTGACTTCAACCACGGTAGTTGGCAGAAAAAAGTGGGTGTGGTATTTACTTTCATTCACAAAATGAGGTATTTTTGTGGGGTAAGGTTTTTGAATGGCAACCGGGTTCGAATAAAATCCTGGTAGGTTTATTAGGCACCTTTCATTTGCAGGTTAACACTTTGTAGGTAAAAAAGATCAATAGGAATTAAATTAAAAATCAAATCAATATGAAAAAAGCACTACTTTTTGGCATGGTTGCCATTGTAATAACAACGATCCTATCAGGACAACAGGTTCAAAATCCCGGCTTTGAAGACTGGGAAGACGCAGGTACCGTAATTGACGAACCTGTAAACTGGAGTTCAATTAAAACCTCAGATGGTGGCGACTGGATAAATGATTATGCACCTGTGGTCTGGGGCCAAAGCAACGATGCACACACCGGGAACTACTCGGTTGAACTCATCAACGTTCAGACCATTGTACTGGCAACCGGAACCATAACAAATGGAAGGGTACATGCCGAAGTGGTACCATCGGCAGGCTTTGTTTATACTGATCCCACCGACGAACGATGGCACACCGTTTTAACCGGCCGGCCCGATAGCGTGGCTATATGGGTGAAATATGCCCCCCAGGGAATGGATACTGCCCAGGTTCAAGTCCTGCTACACAAAGGTGATGGTTCTTTGCCGCCTAAACCTGAAAACCAGGCTAACATGGTTGGTTTTGCGCAAATTAATGTAACCGGTACTGTTGGTACCTGGACACGTTATGTAATTCCGTTTACGTATTACAATGAAGATAATCCGGAATATATTTTAATAATTCTTACTGCCGGGGCCGGCCTACAGGCTATCGAGGGTAGCAAGGCCTGGTATGACGATATGGAGTTGATCTATGGCCCAAGTGGAATAGGGGAAATCACAAGTCGGGAAATTTTAATTTATGCTTCAGGCAGCACCGTTTTGCTGGATAAGCTACCTCAAAATTATCTGAATGATGCCACCATGGAAATCCTGAACCTGAATGGATCAGTGATCTTTTCTACACCGGTTACCACAAACAAGGTAAATATTAACCGGGATCATTTACCACAAGGCCTGTATCTGGTGCGGATTTGGGGACGGGAAACCAGTCATACACAAAAAATTTACCTTAAATAAGGATCAACTGAAATCAAATTGCACACTATTAATCTTGATTTGCTGATGAATAGGAATCATTCGAATTTTAATATATCAAAATGTATTGAAATATTAAAAAGGTTTGCCTTAATAAGTATTTGTATCCTGTTGTATAACATTGTGTCTGCACAGGAAACCGGCATTTTTAAGGGCAAAGTATTGAATGATGACAGCGGCGAATCCTTAATTGGCGCAACAATTAAGATACAAAAAAATCCCAATTTAGGAACTGCAGCTGACAGGCAGGGAAATTTCACCCTGGAAATCCCGGCAGGGAGCTACAAATTTATTGTATCCTACACCGGTATGCAATCCGATACGATATCAGAAATAATCACCTCCGGAAAAACCATTGAAAGGACCATAAGGCTTAAGGTTTATGCATCCAGGCTTTCAGAAGTTGAAGTAAAAGTTGGAAGGCTCAACCAGAATCTGGAAAAGCTGACGGTGTCGATGGAAGTGATACAACTTAAACAAATCGAAAATAAAAACATCACCCACATCGAAACCATCCTGGATGACAC
>JABMQA010000668.1 GCA_013203545.1 Bacteroidota bacterium | reverse complement strand
GGGCTACTCTTTTTGCGATTAATAGAACAAGCAGTTATAACTGTTCCCATATCTTATAAAGAAATTTCAAAATTTCGCGGGGATTGAACGGATACCCCATTTTATTAATATGTACCTTTGGCTAAACAATTAAAATATTTAATCATGAAAAAATTAGATGCAAATGATGCAAAAAAAATCGGAAGTGAGCTTGGAATAAGCTGGGACGAAGTAAACTTAGATGAATTTGTTAACGGTATAAATGTTGAATTAGAACATGGGACTAGGTATCCAGAAACTAATGTGACAAATAATGACTTAACGCTAACCGGTAAAATTGCCTGGGCTCATTTAAAAGAATTTCCGGATTATTACTCAAGATTAGAAATTTTAGAAAAGGAAGCAGAGGAGTTTTGGAAAAAGCATGAACCTTAATGATTGTTTATGAGGCAAAAATAATATCAATATTAAAAATGATATTTAAATATTTAGAACTATGGCAAGATTTTTAAAAAAACACAAAAAGGAAATAGGAAGATCTCCAGATGAATTGCTATTCCATGGCGAAAGAAAAATCGATAATGTATTATTACGCATCTTTGATTTTGATGCCAACAATGTCATTGAGGATGCTGTAAATGCTGTAAATGAAGTTATTAAGTATAAAGATAAAGAATCGATTACTTGGTTTAATATTGATGGAGTCCATAATACCGATATTATGGAAGAAATTGCAAAAGGATTCCAGTTGGATTACCTCATTCTGGCAAATGTATTGAACACACAGGCAAGACCAAAAGTACAAGAGTATGATAATTGCATTTTCCTTTCAATTAAAATGTTGCGTTTTGACGAAGAAACAGATTTGGTTTCAGTCGAAAATTTGAGTTTAATATTAACAAAATCAGTATTGATATCATTCCAGGAACTAAAAGGTGATGTTTTTGAACCTGTAAGAGAGCGGATCAGGAAACAAAAGAAGAGAATACGTAATTCAGGAACTGATTATTTAATTTTTGCACTGCTTGATATTGTTATCGATAACTACATTTACATTATTAGCATTCTGGGAGAGAAAATTGAAACTTTGGAAGAAAATCTTCTTCAGAATCATACACAATCAATCATTGAGGAAATAAACAAATACAAACGCGAATTAAATTTCCTTCGGAAGAATATTATACCTGCAAAAGAAATGATATTGATCCTTTCAAAAATGGAATCGGAATTAATTGAAGAAGCTACAGATGTACACTTTAAGGAATTGCTGAATAATATTAATCAAGCAAGTGAATCATCTGATAGTTACCGGGAAATTCTATCTGATCAATTAAACATTTATCATACTACTATTAGCAGTAAGCTAAATGATATCATGAAATTCCTGACAATTTTCTCTGTTATCTTTATCCCGCTTACTTTTATTGCAGGAATTTACGGAACTAACTTTGATGTTGTGCCAGAACTCCATTATAAATACAGCTATTTTATTATGTGGGGAGTAATAGTAACAGTCGCTGTTGGGATGTTATTTTATTTTAGAAAGAGAAAATGGTTCTAAAAACTACAAAACACAACAATGTATATAAAAAACAGGCGAAGAAGTAGTATATTTAACAGTTGTTGCTCGCTTCAATCTATGTGTAACTTGATAGGTAAGTGCGGCGAAGTCGCCTGCATTTCATATACTTACCGTTGAAAATGAACAATTGATTTACGCCTGTAGATTTCATCCCGATTAGAGGATAAAAGATGACGGGCACAAAACCAAGAAACAATCAATTTTTACCCTGTTTCTTACTCCCACTATACAGATCGTACCTCACAAACCTGCACTCCAGCGGGCCATTAAAAAGTTGGATTTTTCGTGAAGTCCGCAGCCCTACGGATTTCAGGGCAGAAGGATCTGAAGTGATCAGCCAGGCCTGCCAGTCGGGGTATTTATGCTTCAGGGTATCGCCGATCATTTTATAAAACGACTCCAGGTCCGCTTTTTGCATCCTTTCGCCATAGGGTGGGTTGAAGATGATAACACCGGGCCTTTCAACAGGTGGCGAACTGTCTTCAAAGGCAACCTGCTTCACCTGTATCTCCTTCTCCAATCCGGCAGCGGCAATGTTTTCGATGGTGGACTTCAGTGTCCGTTGATTTACATCCGAACCAATGATAATGGGTTTATCTTTGATAATTTGATGCTCGGCATCGGCTTTTATCCCATCCCACAAATCCGGGTCAAAATCACGCCAGCGCTTAAATCCGAAATCATTCCTGAAATAACCTGCCGGGATATTTCCTGCTATCATGGCAGCTTCCGTCAATATCGTTCCTGAACCGCACATGGGGTCGTACAGCGGCAATTTCGTATCCCACCCAGTAAGCATGATCATTCCTGCGGCTAACACTTCACTAATGGGCGCCTCCCCCTGGATACGCCGATATCCCCGTTTGTGTAGCGAATCACCTGAACTGTCCAATAAAAGCGTACATCTCGTGCCGGTGATATGAACATGGATCCGCAGATCGGGCTTTTCAAGGTCAACGGATGGCCTTTCATTAAACCGGTCCCTGAAGTGGTCGGCAATGGCATCTTTGGCCTTCAGGGCGGCATAGTGCGAATTTGAAATTGTGGAATTATTGGTTACGGCATTCACGGCAAAGGTTTGGCCAATGTCGAATAATTCCGGCCATTTGTATTTCTTAACCGATGCATATAAATCATCTTCATTTCTTACATCAAATTCACCAATAACCTTTAAAACCCTTTGCGCCGTCCGGCAGAGATAATTGATTTTATAGAGTGTTTCATTATTTCCTGTGCATTTCACAGCGCGGTTGAGCGGCTGGATATCCTGCCCACCCATAGCGGAAACTTCTTCTGCCAGGATTTTTTCAAGCCCTGCAAGGGTTTTTATGATGATTGGATATTTTTTTGAATTTTTCAATTTGAAATGATGTTTTTATGTCTTTATTAATTATCCTCGGTGTTAATTTCTTGAGCAGCCCCCTTTTTGCGATGGATATTTCCCTTTCCTCTTATGAACCTTTTGATTTTTTCGACCCGTTGCATATAGGGCTCACTTATGGGGCGGCCCAAAAGAAAAGCGAGCGCTTTTGTATTGTCAAAATTTTCAAAAACAATTTTCAGACTTGCTAAAAAGGGCATAACCAGTAACATCCCGGCCACTCCCCAAACCATGCCCCCGCCTATCAGGCCGAGAATGGTGATAAATGGATTCAATTGTACATAACCACCTGTAATATTGGGTGTGAGGATATTGTTTTCTGTAAATTGGATAAGCGCATAAAAAGCCAGCACATAAAGCGCTAGATGGGGTGAATTTCCGGTTAACAAAGCAAAAGTAAACGGAAAAAATGCACCAATCCACGTTCCGAAATAAGGAATGAAATTGAAGAAGGCGGATATGACACCAAACAGGATGGCGTACTTAACACCTATAATGTACAACCCGGTAGAGTTTAGAACCGATAATATTAAAACCACAACAAAAGCCCCACCCAGGTATCGTTGCGAAACAAATGAAATATCATTGAGAATTTTATTGGTCCGCTTTTTTTCATCCTCAGGAACAATGCGCATGATAAAAAAATGAAACCGTTCGCGGTAAAACAGCAGATAAAATACAAATACAGGCATCAGCAATATTTTGAATACAGTGCCGGCTGTTGCGTTTAACAGGTCGTTCATCATCTGGTTCCCCGATGAGAATAGGTCATTTACCTGATCTTTTAACCAATTTTTCTGACTGGAAGTCTGAATCCCGAAAGTATCCTCAATATAATGCGATACCTCGTTGATATTTTGAATTGCCTTAATTTTAAGTGCAGGAAAATCAGCAGTTAACCTCGATAATTCCCCTACAAAAAAGATTGATATCGCTGCAACGAAAACCATCATTAACAAAAGGGTTATGAAGATAGATAATCCTTTAGGGAGGCCCACTTTGCACAATAGCCGGCATACCGGATACATCAGTGAAGAAATTAGCAGGCCAAAGGCAATAGGGACAATGAAACTTTTGGCTACGATGATGATGACAAAAAACAGGATGATAAAAAGCATAAAGTAAGAGGCCCTCATCACAAACGGATACATTTTTTGCATAGGACGATTAAATTGAAATTTATAAATTTAGATGGGGTAAATGTACATAAATAATTGGAAGGGAAAACTATATTTGTGCTGAAATTAAAGATTCGATTGCGATGACAATAAAAGAAGCGCAAAAGGATGTACGATTTTGGCCATTGATTAAGCGATCCCTGCAATCGGTATTTTGTTATATTCATTGTATCAGTTATTTTCATACGTTTGCATAATTATTGATACGCCGACCAGCGATAAAATTTTACAACATGATGATAAAATGGTTTATACGTAACGAATTGAGGGAAATGAAACGATCGTCCATGTGGGAGCAGTCCATGGGGATCAAGATTTTTCTCGGGATTTTGTTTTCAATCCTCTTCCTTGAACTTATCGGGGGAAGCCTCCTGTTGGGCAAAAAGTTTCACGAAATCTTTCCCGATGATGACCCTGTCGAAAAGTTTAATTCATTTTTATTGTATGGTTTCTCACTTGGATTTTTAATGCGGGTATTTATTCAGAAGGTGCCTGTGCTAACCATTCAGCCCTATTTGCACCTTCCGGTAAAAAAATCTGCACTGGTCCATTATGTGCTGGATAAATCACTTCTTTCCTTTTTTAATTTTATTCCAATCGTATTATTTGTGCCATTCATTATTTTTCAAATGACCCCCTGGTATTCGGGTTTCCAGGTGACAGGATATATACTGGCGGTTTTTTTTATGGTGATGTCGGTTAATTTTTTGAGTATGCTGTTCAAACGAAACCTTAGCGGCCTTAACTGGATATCGGGGGTTATTGCTGTGGTTTTGGTTGGGTTGGCATTGCTCGATTATTATAAAATTATTTCAGTGGGCGAATTTTCATCACTGCTGTTCACCGGTTTATTAGGAAATCCAATATGGATACTTGTTCCGGTAGTGGTATTAATCGCAGCCTACCTTCTCAATTATTTTACACTGATCAACAAACTTTACCCCGAGGACAATGTCAGGTTTAAAAAAGCCGACCGAAAAGACAGGACTGAAATTAAGTACCTGAAACAATTTGGTGAGATCGGCCAGTACATGCAGCTTGAAGTCAGGTTATTTTTACGAAACAAGCGACCAAAAAGCACCCTGGTATTTTTACCCATATTTTTGTTGTACGGCTTGATATTCTACCCCCAGGAAACCTATATGGAGATGACCGGCATGATAATTTTTGTTGGGGTTTTTATGACCGGGTCGGTCATCATGATTTACGGTCAATACATTTTAAGTTGGGAGAGCTCCTATTTTGATGGGATTTTAACCCATGTTGATGATTTCGGCAGGTATTTCAGGGCGAAATATTATATCATGACATTTACAACCATTGCCGCTTTTATCCTAACAATACCTTATGCCTATTATGGAATTGAGATTGTTTTTATAAACTTAGGATGTGCCTTGTATAATATCGGGATAGGCACCATTTACGTTTTACTGCTCGCATCAAACAATAAAAAACGATTAGACATATCGCAGGGATCGGCATTTAATTACCAGGGCGTAAGTGCCACACAATTTCTGATTGCGTTTCCAATCATGCTTTCTCCATTGCTCGTTTATTTACCATTCTGGGCATTCGGGTATTCGCTGGCAGGGATAATTGCCGTTGGTGTAATTGGCATCGTTGCCATATCTTTCAACAAGAGCCTTATGAATATGGTCGTAAACCGGTTCATGAAACGCCGGTATATTATTTCGGAAGGATTCAGGGCTAAAAATTAAATCAAGAAATTAAAAAAAATCTCAACATAATGATACAAACCATCAATCTTACCAAAGCATACAAAGACCAGGTTGTTTTGAATTTACCTGATTTAAAAATTAACCAAAAAGAGAGTTTCGGGCTTGTAGGCAACAACGGAGCCGGAAAAACGACCTATTTCCGATTGATCCTTGACCTGATCAAAGCCACAACAGGGGAGGTGCAAATTAATGGCGAATGCGTTGCCAATAGCGACAATTGGAAAAAAACAACCGGGTCTTTCCTGGACGATAATTTTTTGATCGACTTTTTAACCCCTGAAGAATATTTTGAGTTTTTGGCCGGGATTTACAAATTGTCGAAAGGTGATCTTGAGGATTTTTACCACGACTACGAAGCATTTTTTAACAACGAAATCCTTGGGAAAAGCAAATATATCAGGGATTTGTCACGTGGTAATCAGCAAAAAGTCGGTATTGCGGCAGCTTTGTTAACAAAACCCGACCTGTTGGTTTTGGATGAGCCTTTTAATGGTTTGGACCCAACAACACAAATCAGGCTAATCAACCTTTTGAACG
>JABMQA010000667.1 GCA_013203545.1 Bacteroidota bacterium | reverse complement strand
TGGTCCGGTTCTGATCATCAAAAATTTTGTCATCGAATTACGCTAATTGAACGAATTATAATTCGTTTAATTCGTTCAATTAGATGATGACTTTTTTTTTATCATAAATTGGTGAAAACTGCATAGCCTGGGGCGAATATCCCACAAAAGCGGTTTTTTTTCAGGCTTTTGCTGAAAAAATGTAGATACTTCAATCGGCCATTTTCTATCAGGAAATCACTTTTCGATTACACGCTAATAAATTACATTTAATCAAACAGTTAGCATCAGGTGTATTATAAATGTAATGCACTGGTTATGTATTTGTAAGCCTAAACCTGTATTTGTAAATCTTTTGTTGTTTTAGAAATTTTATCCCCGTAAAAATTGGTTATTTCTTTGCATAGTCATTTCAATTTGTAAATGATTGATCTCGACCTAAGAATTAATCACCTAACGTTTAAATAATTATGAAAATCATTAAGAAAATTAGTGTTAGACTTATAACAACATTGATGCTGGTAAGTTTATTTTATGTAGCTAATGCTCAAAACCAAAAGACAGCGCAAGAGCAGACAAAAGATACCCGTAACCAAGGGAAATATAATCCCTATGAAGTTCTGGATACCCGTATCGACAATATGGGATACTGGCGAAAGGCTGCAGAATTGGGACTGGCTCCTGTGGCTCCACAGATCAATGTCCCTGAAGGAAAGTTTAAATCCAGTATGCTTCGTGCTAAGAGTGTTGTCAGGGAAGATTCACCCGACGTTCCTGTAACCCAGCAAAATTCAACCCAGAGTGAGAGCTCAATATTCGTTGACCCCAATGACCCGGATCATGTGCTGCAATCCAACAATTCAACAACAAATCCTGTAAGCACATTGTTTGGTGCAAATTACTTCTTTTCTGAAGATTTTGGTCAGACCTGGGGAGGTTCTTTACAGGGGGCAGGCGGTTCAAACTCAGGTGACCCATCGGTGGCAATTGGCCTGAATGGACGCCAATATGTTGGGTTTATTTCAGCCAGTGGCGGTATGGGTGTCTCCTACTCCGACAATGGAACAACCTGGACTCAGGTAACAGCATCGGCAAGTTCAAATCTGGATAAAAACCATCTTACCATCGACAACAGCCCAAAAAGTGCTTATGAGGGATATGTGTACAATGCATGGGTAGCTTTTGGTGGTAGTAATATGAATGAAATTGAATTCGTCAGATCAACCAATAACGGAGAATCGTACTCCACACCAATAAATATAAGCTCCAATGTAAACGCAACCAGCCATAACCAGGGGGTAAATTTGCAAACAGGGCCTAATGGTGAAGTTTATGCCATATGGACGATTTATGACGGATGGCCTTCGGATGAAGACGCCATTGGTTTTGCACGGTCGTACAATGGTGGGATGTCATTTCAACCAGCCGAAAGGATAATAGACAATATTCGGGGAATCAGACATTCAGAAACTTCAAAAAACCAGCGTGTTAATTCATTTCCTGTGATGGCGGTGGATATCAGTGACAGCCCGAACAGTGGTAACATATATGTTGTCTGGACTAATATTGGCACACCTGGTATCAACACTGGCGGTGACATGGACATTTATATGATCATTTCAGAGGATGATGGAACAAGCTGGAGCAACCCCATTCGCATTAATCAGGACGCTACAGGATTGGGTAACGAGCATTATTTCCCATGGATCACATGCGATCCCACCAACGGTGTTCTTAGTGTAATTTTTTATGATGATCGAAATGTGGGCGGCAACAAATGCGAGGTTTTTTGCGCCAACTCTGCCGATGGCGGTACTACCTGGGAAGATTTCAGGGTGAGTGATGTGGATTTTACCCCCTCACCTATTCCTGGACTGGCTGGTGATTACATGGGCGATTACCTGGGTATCTCAGCCAGGGCCGGAAAGGTTTATCCTGTATGGTGCGACAATCGCAATGGTTCTGTAATGACCTATACATCCCCTTATGAAGTCAATCCACTTCAGATGCCTGAAAACCTGAGTGCAGAGATAACTTTTGAAACCGGTGAGGTAAACCTTAGCTGGCAGTTTGAAACGGTTCCGGGATTCCAGTATTTCATCATATACCGAGATGATTTTGAAATCGGAACAACAACTGACGATACATTCCTGGATGTATTGCCCATTTACGGTGTTTACAATTACATGGTAACAGCCTTTCATGACGATGGGGAATCATTTGGTCCATCAATCGTCGTACAATGGGGAGACGGACATATTGCTGTAGACCCCGAACAAATTATCGAATACATCGAACCCGATGCTACATCATCACATTACATCACCATTGAAAATACAGGTGAACTCGACCTCATTTATGAGGCATTTTCATACACTGAACCACTTGATGGTGTCAGGGATTATTGCACACCAACAGCTGACTGCTCACAGGGAGACGGATTAACCGGTTTTGCAATAGCTGACATAAATAACCTTAACAATGGTTGTAGTCCCAATGGTTTTGGCGACTTTACAACAATGAGTACCGTTATCGAACCAGAGGCAACTTATGAGGTTACCATGTCAACAGGTTATAGCAACCAGTATGTAACCATCTGGATAGATTTTGATAAAAGCGGTGAATTTGACCCGGACGAAATGATTCTTCAGGATTATAACCTGCCCTCTTCAGGTACTTTTACCACGGATGTAACGATGCCACTTGTTATATCCGGTTGGATGTACATGGCAAGGTTGGTGGACACCCTGGCACCGGGCGACTCACAAATAGCACAAGTCCTTTTTGATGCAACCGATTTACCAGAAGGTGCCTATTATGGAAACATATTTGTTGAAAGTAATGACCCGGATATGCCCCTGCTTGATATTCCGGTTACACTCAATGTGGGCGACATGCTTCCATTGGCACTCCAGGTAATTGCCACAGCCACTACCATTTGTAATGGGGAATCAACCGAATTACAGGCTTTGCCCTCCGGAGGAAGCGGAGTTTATACCTACCAGTGGACCTCTGATCCGGCCGGATTCAATTCTACAGATCCTCAACCGGTGGTCTATCCGGAAGGGAATACAACCTATTATGTTGATGTAAACGATGGGCTGAATACAATTGCAGGCCAGGTATCAGTAGTGGTTAATCAACTTCCCGAAATACCGGTAACACCAATTGGAGACAACTCACTTTGTTGGGGCGAATATCAGACTGTTTACAGTACCGATGGATCAATGGGTGCAAATACTTACAACTGGAGTCTGGAACCTGAAGATGCCGGAAACATTACCGGAACAGGCTTAACCGCAACGGTTACCTGGAATGAAGAATTTATTGGAACAGCACAGGTTTCGGTTTTGGGTATCAACGATTGTGGTGAAGGCGATATGTCGGATGTATTGGAAATTATAATGAATGAACTTCCAACGGTTGATCTTGGTGAAGATATTTCCGTATGCGCTAACGAAGTGATAATACTTGATGCAGGAAACCCGGACGCTGAATATTTATGGTCAACCGGGGAAACTACCCAGACTATTGAAGTTGACACTACAGGTGTTGGGATCGGGTCAACAGATATCTGGGTTCAGGTTATGGATGTGGTAAGTTGCGCTAACAGCGATACCATTACCATTTATTTTGATGACTGTACGGGTGTGTATGAATTGGCGGATCAATGGTCAGTTCAAATATTCCCCAATCCATCCAACGGACAGTTTTCTGTTAACCTGCAATCTGCAACCGATAGCCATGTAAGCCTTTCGATTTACAATTCAATTGGCAGAGAGGTATACCGTAACGACAAGATCAGGGTAGAAACTAATTCGGATATCAACATTCATTTGAACCACCCTGATGGAATTTATTTCCTCAACCTGAAAGGTGATGGAGTGAATTTGATCAAGAAAGTTGTAATACAAAAATAAAGCCCGGGCACATCACAATCATTAAGAATTTGGGCATTTTTCATTCTTCGGTTTACATATATTTTGAAAAAACCTTATTTTTTTGTTTTTTAAATAAGGTTGAAAAATAATTGTAAAAGTGTAAACTACTTTAACACATATATGAAAAATGCCAAATTTTAGTTAATAAATAATAGAATGTGAATCTCCAAACTTGAAAAGTCGCCCTTCGGGGCGCTTTTTTTATTTTCTGATTTATTTTAAACTGTTAACTTTGTTAAAAGTTGAAACAGATAAATAGAAAAGTACTTTTTAAATTGATACCTTTGTGCCCTAATTACACAGTTTATCACTTAAATTAATTTGTAGATTGGAATTTCTCAAAAAGCGGTATCCATTTAACGATGATCTCCAGCATAATGCTAAAATCATCTTTTTTATCAGCATTGGCGTGCTGGCTTTTCTGTTGCTTTTTCAACCTATCGATATCACCACCTTGAGCAACACTGAAATTTTTTACCTTGCTGCCGGAATTGCAGTATCAACATTTTTAAGCCTTTCAGTCAACCTCATTATTATACCCAGTCTTTTCCCGAGGCTTTTTCCTCAAAGTAACTGGACCATCAGGAAGGAAATATTCTGGAATATCTGGATTTTGTTTACAATCACTGGTAGTGACTTTTTAATTTATTCAAAACTTTTTGAAGTGATTGATTTCAATTTCGACATGATAGGAAAAATACTGTTGGTCAGTTTTTTACCAGTCGCAGTACTTATTGTTATTAACCAGGATCGCTTGTTGCGTTCGAACCTGAAATCTGCCATAAGGCTAAATGAAAAACTAAAGGAAAACAAACATATTGGCGAAAAACTGGTTTGTTTTGATTCGGAATACAAAAACGACAGTCTTACTATAAATGTTACTGCCTTAATACTCATCAGGTCGGCTGATAACTACATTGAAGTTTTTTATGAAAATGATGGGGTTGTGAAGAGCCAGATGGTAAGAAGCACACTTTTAAAAGCTGAAGAAACACTGAATGAGTATGATTTTATTTCTAAATGTCACAGAACATTCATTGTGAACACTAATAAGGTCATTGAGGTAAAAGGTAGTTCACAGGGCTATAAATTGTTTTTTGAAAAGATTGATTTTCCGGCCCTTGTCTCCCAAAAATACATCAGCGAGTTTGATAAATTGATTTAAATTAGTCCTATTTTTTTCGCCCCTAAGCGTACTATTTCACCCCTGAAACAACGATTTCTCCCTATTTTTTTTCTGCTTGTCCCTATGATTTTTTTTTCGCTCTCTGTATATTTATTTTTGCCTGAAATCCATATCTTGGAATCATAGGCAATATCCGAAGCGATTACTTAAGTCGGTGAATGGTTGCCATTTTAAAAAAATATTTAAAATGTGTAATAAATAAAATTAAAAACAATGATAAAGAATTTGAAAATCGGCGATTTAAATATTGAAGTACCCATTGTCCAGGGTGGTATGGGTGTTGCAATTTCATTGTCAGGCCTGGCATCCGCAGTTGCAAACGAAGGCGGTGTAGGCATAATCTCTGCGGTTGGGATTGGCATGACTGAACCCGGCTATCGAAAACATTTCAGGGAATCCAATAAAATTGCGTTAAGAAAAGAGATCAGAAAAGCCCGGGCAAAATCAGATGGTGTGATTGGTGTAAACATTATGCTCGCAGTATCGGATTTTGATGATTTGCTTAAGGTGGCAATCGAAGAAAAAGTTGATATCGTTATCATGGGAGCCGGTCTCCCGCTAAAGTTGCCGGCATGTATCACCGATCCATCATATGAAGAGGGCACAACCAAATTTATTCCAAAGGTATCATCGGCAAAGGCGGCAAGGTTAATCTTCCAGTACTGGTCAAATAAATATGACCGTATTCCGGATGCAATTGTGGTTGAAGGCCCGCTTGCAGGTGGTCATCTGGGATTCAGCAAGGATAGTATGCAGTATCCGGAAAACTCATTACAATTTTTGGTAAAAAGTACCATCAACGAACTTGATACATTTGAACAGAAGTATGGCCGGGAAATACCATTAATAGCAGGTGGGGGTATTTACACCGGAAAGGATATGTTTGAAATTCTGGATGCCGGGGCAAGTGCAGTGAAAATGGGTACACGGTTCGTAACCACCCACGAATGCGATGCTGCCCTTAGTTTTAAGCAAAACTATATAAACTGTAGTAGTGATGACATCACACTTATTGACAGTCCGGTAGGCTTACCTGGCAGGGTAATTTCCAACGACTTTATCAAAGCGATCCAGAACGGGAAACAAAAGCCCGTAAAGTGCCCCTGGAAATGCCTCAAAACCTGCAACTATCGTGATGTGCAGTTTTGCATTGCGGAGGCTCTGTTCAACGCCGCAAACGGCAATTTTGAAAATGGTTTTTCATTTGCCGGTGCAAAAGCATATCTTGCAAAAGAAATTATCTCCGTAAAAGAAACATTTCAACAGATTAAAAACGAATACAATCAATGCGCTTATAGCACGGAAGCTGTTTCCTGTTTTTAACAGAAAGAACCTAAATTCAGGTAGTAATAATTCAGGTATTTTTTATCTTCTGTTTACACCATTTATTTAACTATATCGAAAGAAATCAGGTTTGTAATCCCGAAGTTTTCAGTGATTTTATTCTGCATTTTTATTTAGGTATTCCCTATTATTACAGATGGATGATCAAGGATTTGGATGTGAAAATAAGATAATAAAAAATGGCGGTGAATAATATAGCGAAACCCATACCGGGTTTTGTGGCCTTTATGGTTTAATTTTGCTAATCGGGTAGGAAGCGGCTCGCGCCGCTGTCCCCCCACACCACCCGGCATCCCGCAATTGCGGGACCAAGGCGATTTCTATTAATCTTTTAAACCTTCATCCGGGCTTCTAATGATAAAAG
>JABMQA010000666.1 GCA_013203545.1 Bacteroidota bacterium | reverse complement strand
TTGCGGTGTTTTTTCTTTTTACGTAGTAGGTTTAATGTTCGCATTAGCAAGTTTGCTACCGATTGCTGTTTAATGGATAATACCTTGCCAATTTCGATGTTAGAATAGTTGCAGTAAAATTTTAAGTAAATAATTTCTTTTTGTTTTGGTGACAAATCCGCCAACATATCTTCAATAATTTTGATGTTCTCAAGCTGTGACTCTTTGTCAAGGTATATTTCTTCGGGTGATATGTCGAAACCAAAATCCGGATTAAGGCTGTTGGGAGTATCTTTTCTACTAAAAATATCCCTGGGATTGGGTTTTAACAAGTTATTCCTTAAAGCTGCAAACAGGTATGCTTTTGGGTGGGTGACTTCCGAAATCCTTTTTCTTGTTTCCCAAATGTTTATAAACACATCCTGAAGGATATCAGCCACATGCTCGTGGTTACCGGATAATTTCAGGCCATAGAAAAACAAACCCTTATAATATTTATTAAATAGCCATTTTAATGCTTCCGGGTCGCCAAGTCTCAATGCGCACCAAAGATTCTGTTCGTCCTCAAGTTGTAAGTTGTGGTTTATTTTAAGTTTACTTTCCATGAACTTACGTCACTTCATTATATTTATTAATCCAAAATGGTTACTCTTCTTAATATGTTAAATTCACTTGTTCTTAAACTTGCCTTTTAGTATTGGTAATAACGAAACAATACTGCCCCGGGCAAATTTATGATGAATCAAAAGTACTGATTTTGCTGGAATACGGTATGGGTTTTAGTGTTTTTTATAAAAGAACCCTTATTTCACCTTTTTTGCCCGCTATTTAGTTCCCCCTGTGGGATATTTACCTGAAACAGATTACTCAATCACCAGCTTCCTGATATAAACCTCCTTTTCGGTTTTTAGTTTTACAAAGTACAATCCCCGGCTTGCATGCCCCAGGTTGATAATACTTGTTTTGAAAACAGGTTGCTGATAAACCACCATTCCTTCGGCATTCATAACTTCAACCAAAGCTGCCTCTTCCGGATTTAATTGGATAGTAAAAATTCCGGGTGACGGATTTGGGAAGATCACCATTTTACCATCGGGTACTCCGACTTCTCCAATACCAACGGGCATTGGAATTTCGATATCGTCCAGGTAAAGGTTGTTACCAAAGCGGTTAAAGCCTTCAAACATCAGTAGCACATCCGGTTGGCCGGTATAATCGGACAGATCGATACTGACGCATTGAGCACCATAACCGAATCCGCACCAGTTGTCGGATGAAGCCGGGTTGAAAGAATCGAATGTGCCGGGCGATGTGGCAAATATGCCAGTTCCATCCGGGCCGTTGGCCCAAATACGCTCCCAGTTTTCCCCGCAATCGGTTGAGATGTAAACAATCAGTGAGTCTTTTTGCGAAGCACGTTGTGCATAGGCATATTTGAAATTGAGTTCTGGATTACCGATCTCAGAAAGATTAATTGCCGGACTTACCAGTTGATCGCGCTCATTCATCCCGTAATAGGCGTAAAAATTCATCATGGCGGCATATTGTCCATCCGGGGTAAAGTCTGGTTCAGCAATTTCCCAGGTCTTTCCGTCATCTTCGTTACTCACGTACCAATAGTTGGATGTGATTACGCCCGTTTCAAAATCTTCAGAAAACGGAATGGCCTGTCCACCGGCGTTGATGTAATTTTCCTTTGTTATCGTATTGGAGCCTGCCGGATTTTCCACAGTAAGTGATACAGTGTAATCACCCGGTACGAGAAATTCCACTTCAGGATTCACAGATGCAGCACTGGTTCCATTTACAAACGCAACTGTGTTTGGTGAGAAACTCCATTCACATTGTGTGGGACAGTATTGGGTCTGGTCTTCAAATATTACGGATTTCGACAGGCAGATCACGCACTCGCTGGCCGTAAAATCAGGTTCTGGCAGCAAGCCATCTTCCACGCTGATCAAATCTCCATACATCAATGTATCCGATCCAAATTCGTTGGATACGATTAGTTCAACATCAAACGTTCCTGCATTTTCGTAAAGAATTTCAGGATTTTCATCAATACAGGTCTGTGGAGTTCCCCCTTCAAAGTTCCAGAGGAATTCGTTCTCAAATCCGGTTGATCCATTATAAAAATGCAACACACAATTGGTGGGAACAGTGTTTTCTGATACTTCAAAGGCTGCGGTTGGTGCGGAAAGCAGCACGTCACATTCCCACAATCCACGCCCATACGTTCCGGCCCTGATCTTATTGATGGTATAATTGATCTCCAGTTCGTTTACAATTACATTGGGGAGCCCCTCAAAATAGGGGGCCCATTCGTCCATGTATTTATCCCTGTAGTAAACACCTATATCCATTCCCACGTAAAGACCGTTGTCGGGGCTGTTGTAAAAGGTTACACAGTTGGCAGGTATGTTGGGCAGGTTATCAGAAATATTTTCCCAATGATCCCCTGCATCATATGAAAGATAAACCTTTTCCCCATCGGTGTACCCGGAAAAACTTATGGCCACCAATTCCGGATCGGAAGGATGAACAGCAATGTAGGTAATCGACAGGTTGGGCAGGCCGTCGGATATATCATTCCAGTTCGACCCACCATTTTTTGTTCTGTAAATGGTTCCCTCTTTGGAAGCGTATAAGTAATCGGGATCGGATTGCCCGATGGCAAGGCCATTGATGTTACCCCCGGCTAAGTTGGATATCGTTGTCCAACTCATCATGCCGTTGGTAGTTTTTCTCACCTGGCCACCTCCTACAAACAAGGTGCTGGCATCTGCAGGATGCTGTACGAATGGTGTGATCCATGCACCGCCACCGGGTTGTGTAATGTTTACGCTGCCAAAATTTCCTCCATTATCGGATTTATAGAAGTTTCCGTTTTGGGATGTGCCATAAACAATATCAGAATCGCTCCAGTCCACAACACATTCCATTCCATCGGCGCCAAGCCATTCATGCCAAAAAGTGGTGCTGAGCACACTGGTGCCATTGTCCTGCGAACCGCCCAAAATTTTGTACGGATCGGATTGTGAACCTCCAATGCGATAGAATTGTCTGATACCGATTCCTTCAGTCAGGTTTGTCCAGTCGGTTCCACTGTTGGTGGATTTGGTAATCAACCCATCGCTACCCACATACAAAGTGCCTCCAAAAAATACCATTTCGTGAATATCGCAGTGGGTGTACCCGACATTGTTGCCCCAGGTCCAGTCGGAAGTTAATTGCCAGGATTGGCCACCATTCAAGGACCGGTGTGTATTGAACTCCCCACAATGGATCTCATCGGGATCTACATGTGAAACGGCGAATGAAAGGTCGTACCAATCCTGGTTGCCGGGCGTAGGGCTGTTGGATTTTTTCGTAAATGATATCCCGCTATCCTCTGAGCGGTAAATGCCGTCGCGCGAGCTGAAAAAATACAAATATTCGGGAGATGCTTCGGTTACGGCAATCTGCACCCGATAATTATTGGGTAGCTGTGCAGGCGACTCGGTGAAGTTTTCACCACCATCGGTCGAAATATAGAGCTTTTTGGTGCAGGCATAAATTACATCCGGATTGCCGGGTTTAAATTCCATGTCATCGATATCTCCAATTTGGGTGCGATACCAGTTATCACCCCCATCCATGGTCTTCATAAAACCGTAGGTGGTGGCGGCAAAAAGTGTATTGGGGTCATTTGGATGAATGAGTAGCTTTGCAATGGTCCTGTTTTGATAAATGGTCCAGTCGAGGCTGGTGATATCCCAGGTCTGGCCGCCGTCAATCGACTTCAAAACGCCAATACTGTAAGT
>JABMQA010000665.1 GCA_013203545.1 Bacteroidota bacterium | reverse complement strand
GTATGCATCCTGCCCTGGACAATGATTCGCCCATCGGTAAAGCTCACCTCTTCCCTGATCTGGGTTTTGATGTTCCAGTCAGCCTTCTGCAAAGCCGGTGTAATAAATTTGGTGCAGATGTCGCGTTCGGATAATTTCTTCTTGTCGATCATTTTTTTCAAATAGGATAAAAGCCCTGTTAAATAGCTGTGCTTATATTCCTACCGAATGGAAAAACACTAAAGATTTAAGCTGGCTTACAATCATAAATGTGGATTTGCTGTTCTGATGGCGAAAATACAAAAGATTTAGATATGATTTTTGTGGATTTACCCATTAGCTCTATATATTCATCCGGTAAAATTTGCCCAGTTGATTCCGGGTTGCCTCTGAAATGAGAAATTAGAGTAACAGGCAGATTTGCCAAACGGAATAAGTTTGGATTTTATGGGCAGTGAAGGATTTGTGCTGATATCAGGATGAAGCTCAGTATTGGGCGGTTGGTGGGATTGGTTATAAGATGTTGGTTGATATGTGTAAGTGAGTGGCATTTTATTGATTGATTCTCATTTAAATCACATTCTTTCCAATCAATCATCATTCACAGCCCTTTCGAGTACCACTGCTTCAAAACCATTGCTTTCCATTGCTTCGGCGCGCTGAAATTGCCCGTCCCACCAAAAATTTTCTGGTTGATGTACAAGCAGCTTTTTGGCGGGGTAAAAGAAATTGTCGAAACCGCTTTCGTATCCGCTCACCAGTATTGGCATATCATCCGGAAAGGTCTTCAGGATTTCGATGAGTTGGGCTACAGTAAAATTGATGGTGTTTTTATTCATTTTATTCACGTTCAAATATTTGTAAATAAGATTTGAAAATAAAGATGCGATTCCTGCTTTGCCCGGTGGTTTCTTTCAGGTACTTCTTTTCCTGCATCAGGGCTATGAGGTCGTTGGCAGCTTTAAAACTCACTCCGCAAATTTCGGCAGCCTTATCAACCGTTGTTACCGGATTTTTAAACAACGCATCAAGCAATAGCCGGGCAGAATTACTCCTGCGTCCAAATTCAGCATTAACCTCCTGTTCGATGCCGGACTTCAGTGAAATGATATCCGATAAGGTCTGAACCGCCATAGCGGCCGTCTGTTCGATGCCAACCAGGAAATACTTTATCCATTGCAACATGTCGTTGTGCGTCCTCACACGTGAGAGATTATCATAATATAATGCTTTTTTTTTCTCAAAATAGGTCGATAAATACAGCAAGGGCTTATCCAAAATACCTGTGCTTACAAGATAGAGCGTTATCAATAACCGTCCGATACGGCCATTACCATCCAGAAACGGATGGATGGTTTCGAACTGGTAGTGTGCAATAGCTATCCGGATCAGGTAGGGTACGTGAATGTCGTCATTATTTAAAAACTTTTCCAGGTCACTCATCAGATCATTGACGTACTGATGCTGGGGAGGGATATACACGGCGTCCGACAGGCTGTGGCCACCGATCCAGTTTTGACTTTTACGGAATTCCCCCGGAAGTTTATGCTCACCCCTGACACCCTGTAGTAACGTTTTGTGCGTCTGCTTTATCAATCTTGTCGATACGGGCAGCTTTATCAATTCATCGATGGCAGTATTCAGCGCCTGAATGTAATTTTTAACCTCAAGCCAATCGTTTCGGCGTTCAGGCTTGATCTCCTCCTCAGGTAAAATCGCTTCATCCATCCGGGTTTGTGTACCTTCAATCCGACTTGAGACCACCGCCTCTTTCGTTACATGCAGTTGAATGAACAGATCGATATTTGGCACCAGACGGGCAAACGAATTCAGTTCTCCCAGCCTGGAAGCTGCTTTTTCCAACAACCGGTTAACCATCGAGGTTTTCCATACCCATTCCCGATCGATGGGTTCCGGGATGAAAAACCGGTACCCGTAACCTTTTTCATCATGCCCTGCATGGAATTGTTCGAGTTCAATCATGTCCGGTGTTTTTAAAAGTAAAATACAATTTGCATTATTTTAGTTTTAGCGATAAAAGTAAAATAAAATTTCCAGTATTTTACCTTTGTTATGGTATATTTTTTATAGTGATTGGAGGTGTTAGGGAAGATGACGGACGTCTGAGCATGCGGGATGATGGGAAATACTTATATCTTCATCATCTTGTTTTGTTTTGGTTCGTATTTCTTAATGGTATTGATGGCACGGACGAAGGACGTCCGCGCCAGGGGGTTTGGCTTGTAGTAAAGGATATGATTTTGTTGGATTTACCCTTGAGCTATTTATTTTCATTCGTTACCATGTCCCTGGTGGGTTACGGGTTGCTGTCGAAACGCGAAAGTATGGTGATGGGCAGAAGATATGCCTTTCGGTATTCATTGCGATTGTACAGGCCTCCCACACAAGCCTGCTGAAATATGATGGAAATCCCTGGTCATCTATAATAGGGTGGTTACCATTTCAGGATTAGCTGATAATCAATCGTTGGCTATATCAGATGAACACATCGGCATTCAGTCGGGGATTGTACCTTTTCAAAATTAAGACTTCGGAGGTGGTTAATACCAGAAAGGTAAGCATCCTGTAATAACGCTCTAGAATCTTTCGTTCCTTTGTCTCCCGTAAGTGGTTCAATCTTTTGGAAACCTGATCGATTCTGCTTTAATTTTCCAGGATATCAACAATGTAAAATTTTCGATAAATGAATAAATATATCATTCTTTCAATCTTCATTGGTGTAATTTTCACAGAGGCCTATACACAGGAAAATATCTCTAATGAAACCATCCGGAGCGCCCAGCGGAATGTGTGTGCCATCAATATAATGAATGCAGCGACAGGCAAAACCATTGCCCTGGGGTGCGGTGTTGTGTTCAGTTCAAAAGTTAAGGATCGCAACGAATATTTCATTGCAACTGCCTTTCACATCGTCAAAAACCTGGCGGCAAACGAATCACGGCAGGCAACGATCACCGTTTTTGATAATAATGGCAATGTTTATATCGCTGAAGGAATTACCACAAAGCATGTTTTTTGGAGTAATCTTTCGATGGATGCAGCGCTGCTGGTACTGCCCCGGGATTTAAAACCAGGTGGGAATTTACCAGATGACTATGAATTTCCGGGCCTGGCCAATCTTAAGCTTATCGGAGAACCAGATTGGGGCGAAGATATCTATCTTTTTGGTTACAGATGGATCAACGAAAGTGCATTCATCGACATTCTTAAAAAAGGGATTTTGTCTGTGGGAACTACTGACCTGCCGGGTTATGAAGGGCACCTGGTGTACCTTATCGATAATATGGCGAACAAAGGGATGAGCGGAGGGCTGGCTTTCGATGGGCGGGGGGTTGGAATCGGCATCATCAGCAGTTACGTTTATGAAACCGACAACGAATTTCTCAACAGCGATGACCTTACCGTATGCTTGCCGCTGACCATGTATTTTAATGTCCTTGGTTCTGTTATTATCAATAAACCCGAATTGATTAACGAAATCATTGGTGAGTGATCGCCAGGAATTCACAAACAAATCCGTTTCTTTTTGGTGGCCACAGATTCGCCAGCGATCGGACAAGTTCAGAACTCCTGACCCACAGATTAATAATCAATTGTTTATAAAATATTATCCGTAATTCATATTGTCGTAATTTC
>JABMQA010000664.1 GCA_013203545.1 Bacteroidota bacterium | reverse complement strand
ATTCTGTTGCCAAAGAGGTTGTTTGTAATGAATGCGTCAATGTTTCCATCCCCATTCAGGTCGCCCGGATTTACCCGGCCATGTCCTTCGTTTGGTCCCAGGCTTTGGCCGCTTTCGATGAAGGATCCATTTCCATTGTTTAGCAAAACCTTATCGCCCGATTCATTGTTTGTCAAGAAAACATCAAGGTCATTATCCGAATCCAAATCAGCAATTGCCATCGAATGCGAATCTGTATCACCAATTGTCTGGCCGCTTTCCGTGAACAAAGCATTTCCATCATTTAGCCATATTTCATTGGGATGCTGGTACTTTTCTACCAGTGCATCAAGATCATTGTCATTATCAATATCACCAAGCGTAACAAAAGTACTGTTGTCATCTGCTTCTCCAATAGATTGAGCTGTAAATGTGAAAATTCCTGTTCCATCATTAAGCAATACCTTATCGTTTGATCCATTGAACACAAGAAAAGCATCAAGGTCATTGTCACCGTCAAGGTCACCAAATGCGACCCCATGTGCTGTGCCTTCACCAAATTCCTGTCCACTATCGGTGAATGTTCCTGATCCGTCGTTAATCCATACTTTACAGGCACTCAGGTAATTTGTTATAAATACATCTTTATCACCGTCGTTATCAATATCGCCTGATGCCATACTAAAACTACGCCCGTTACCCAAATCCTGTCCGCTATCGATAAATGTAATTGTTTTCAAATCCTGGTTTTCAAACCATTCCTGTGCAAAAGAGTTGATACTTATAAGGATTAAAGAAGTAAGTAGCCGGATGATTTCTAATTTCATAACTACTCGGTTTTAATTATTTAAAATGTAACATTTTGATTGACATTTGGTAATTATTAGTATGAAGCCGGCAGAAATATATTCCGCTTGATAAATTTTCTTCAATAAATTCAACCTCATAACTCCCCTCAGGTTTTACTTCGCTTACCAATGTTGTAATTTCATTGCCGAGAAAATCATAAACCTTAAGTGAGATAAAACCGGATTCGGGAATTTGATATGAAATTTTTGTGTTGGGATTAAAAGGATTTTGATAATTCTGCATGAGCATAAAATTGCCAGGTATTTCTGTTTCATTATCTTCAATATAAGTAACACCGCCGTTTGTGGTTCTAAGAATTGTACCGACCCACCCAACAGCTGTTCCATTATTTTCATCTGTAAACGAGATACTTGCCAACCATTGTGATGTGCCACTTGCTTGTAGAGTCCAGGTAGTTCCACCGTTCGTGGTTCTAAGAATTATGCCGTCGTAGCCTCCAATAGTACCGAAATTTTCATCGATAAATGAGATACCGTTAAACCAGTTTGTTGTTCCGCTTGATTGCGAAATCCAGTTTGTTCCTCCATCCGTGGTTTTTAGGATAGTACCGCTTTCACCAACAGCCGTCCCATTATTTATATCGGTAAACGAGACACCTTCCAACCATAGTGTTGTACCACTTGACTGTGAAATCCAGGTTATCCCGCCGTTTGTAGTTCTGCGGATTGTGCCATTTCCACCAACAGCCGTCCCATTGTTCATATCGGTAAATGAAACACCAGATAAAGTTAATGATGTTCCACTGAATTGTGGATTCCAGGTTATTCCTCCATTTGTGGTTCTTAAGATTGTGCCATTGTCACCAACCACAGTACCGTTATTGGTATCGGTAAATGAGACACCATACAAATCATTTGTTGTTCCGCTGGATTGCGAGATCCAGTCCGTTCCTCCGTTTGTAGTTCTCAGAATTTTACCACCAAAACCTACAGTCGTGCCATTGTCAGGATCGGTAAACGAGACGCTATACAAAGGATCTGTTGTTCCACTTGATTGTGGAGTCCAGGTCATTCCTCCATCAATGGTTCGGAGGATAGTGCCATCATACCCAACAACCGTCCCGTTATTTTCATCCACAAAAGAGACGCTAAATAATGCTGTTATTGTTCCGCTTGTTTGTGAAAACCACTGTGCATTCGTTACACGAATTGTAATAATTAATGTTAATAGAACTGTTAATAGTGTTTTCATGATGTTTTTTAATGTTTTAATATCTTTTGACTTTTAATCTCACTGCCGATCTGGAGCCTGCCACAATATATTCTCGTAGGAGCAGCTTGTCCGGAGTTTATAGTCCCGTCAAATACAACTGAATGTTTTCCAGGCTTTTCAAATCCATCAATTAGAGTTTTAATTTCCTTACCAAATACATCGTAAACCTTAAATATCACCTTGGTTTTCGTTTGATTGCGTATTTCCTGAAAGAATATATCCGCCATCGTTGGTCTCAAATACTGTATATGTTTTTTGATTTTCCGATCCACCTATTTTTTTATTCCATTCTTCAATGCCATTTTCGTCTGTCTTAATTAGCCATGCATCCATATGATTTAATGTATGGTCGCCGGTGCCCCCCGTTATTATATATCCTCCATCCGAGGTTAAGGACACATATTGTGCCTGGCGTGTATTATCAATCGTTTCATCTAAAACCTGATTCCATTGTTCATTGCCTTCATCATCGGTTTTGATTAACCAAATACTTCTATCCCCGTTACCAAATGATTCGGTGGTTCCAACGATAATAAATCCCTGATCAACGGTTTGCCTTACAATAATGCCGAAATCCCCGGAAGGGCCACCAAAGGTTTTATCCCATAGCATATTTCCATCGTCATCAATTTTCATCAACCAGATATCTGTATTCCCGGAGGATTCAGTATGACCTAAAAAAACAAAACAAGAGTCGATGGTTTGAATAACCGCTATTGCATCATCATTGGATGTTCCACCGTAAGTTTTTGTCCATAAAGTGTCAGGTGGAGTTTGAGCAAAGGTTAATATGGTTGCAAAAAGGATTGTTATGATAAATATTACATTTTTCATTATCCTTTTTTTCAGAGTTAGTCTTTAATGATTTTTTTAGTAATAAATCGCTTATCTGTTTTAATCATACCATAGTATAATCCGTGACTGACAGCGCTACCTGAATTATCCGTCCCATCCCAAATAACGGTTTTGATACCTGGTGTTTGATAGCTGTTTAACAGTGTTTTTATTTCTTTTCCAAAAAGATCATAAATCCTGAGTGAAACTTTGGAATGATCTTTTACGTGATATTCGATGGTGGTTGAAGTTGTAAATGGATTGGGATATGTTTGCAACAAATAATTTTCAGTTATGTGTTCTGACAAGAACCCTGTGGTGGTTTGTTCATACCAAACCACAACATCTGAAGTGCCACCGGTTGCAAATATTTCCGGATTATCATCACTGTTTATGTCGAATACTGTTACACCTCTTGCACCAACAAGATTGTCATCTATGACATACTTTGTCCAGTCCGGAGCCATATACCATATAATTTGATCTGCCCAATACCGGGTTACTATTACATCCTCCTGATTATCGCCATTTATATCACATGTAACTATTTTCCATACACCCACAATACTATCGTCAATATAATGCTTGGTCCATAAAGGGGATTCGTACCATACAATGTCATCTGAATAATAACCATTAGAAAGAATATCCTGATCACCATCCGAATCCAAATCAAGTATTATTACATTATCTGCTCCATGCAGGTCCTGATCAATAATATGTTTGGCCCATGATGGAGCCTCATACCAAACTACTTCATTATCCCATGTAGAACATGCCGCAATATCAACATCACCATCATTATCCAAATCTTTTGCAAATACGCCAGCGGCACCCTCAAGAGTATGATCTATGGTGATTTTATTCCATGTTGGTGACTCATATATTACCACTCTGTCATAACTAAATACCGAAGCTAAAATATCCGTATCATTGTCATTGTCAAAATCTGTAGCAAATATATTATGAACCTCTTTATTATCCGTATCAATATAATGTTTGGTCCAGGAAGGCGATTCATACCAGATAACTTCTCCGGATAAAAATCCGGATACCACGACATCGATAAGGGAATCTTCATTGATATATGCGAGCAACATATTGTTTATGTAATTCACACTATCATCGATAATATGTTTAGTCCACTCCGGAGCTTCATACCAGGCAACATTATTTGCTCCGGCGCCTATTGCCACACAATCAATGTCGTTGTCCCCGTCAATGTCAGCAACTTTAATGTCAGCAGCTTCATCCAGATTATCGTCTATAGTATGCCTGGTCCATTGTCCTCGTACAGTAGTGAAGCTAAGGATTAAAAGAAGGACAGTAATTGTTTTCATGATTTTGTGGTTTAAATTATTGATCTAGAAATAGCATTTTTTTACAATTCATCTGATTACCTGTTCGGATTCTACAATAGTAAACGCCTGCACAAACTGACTGTCGGGAATTATTCGTACCATCCCAGCGTATAGTTTTATTGCCAGGTGTTTGATACCCTTCTACAAGTGTTTTTATTTCGCTTCCCTGGTTATCAAAAATCCTGAGTGAAACTTTGGAATGATCATTTACCTGATATTCGATGGTAGTTGAATTTGTAAATGGGTTGGGTGAGAGATGGAAAATGTCCTCTTTCCTGTTATCTTTAATTCCGGTAATCAGGAAGGGATCTAACACATCGGCATCAACCCAGTAGGGATTGTATCCTTCATCATTCCCCTTTTGGGTGCAAAAAAAGAAATAGTTGCCATCCCTTGTTACTGTGGGGCCAAAATCATCCTGATCAGAATTGATAACACTTCCCAGATTTTGTGGTTCTGTCCATTCGCCATTTAAATTTTTTGCGCTGATGTACAGATCACTCTCACCATATCCACCATTACGGCGTGAGGAAAATATCAGGTATAGCTCATCCGGGTCAACATATGGCCCAAAGTCGAGATCACTTGAATTGACTGAAGGCCCAAGGTTAACAGGTTCTGAATATTGGCCATTGAGGAATTCTGATTTATAGAGATCCAGGTCACCTGATACATTCAATTCAAAATATAAGGTTCCGTTCCCTGCAACGGAAACACTATTCCCGAAAGTTGATGGAGCAGGGACAGGTATATCGACTTCAATTGGATCGGACCAGGAATTTGCACTTTTCGTAGTAAAATAAATTGCTGTTTCCGGCCGCTCTGAAATAAAAAACAGGGTGTCTCCGCTGGAGGTAAAAGACGGGGAATTACAGCTATAATCACCACAAAATCCTGGTATTTCAGGGGATGTCCATTCTATACCAATAAGTTCCATCGAATATATCAAAACATTGGATTCAGCGATATAATACCTGCTCATAAATAGCTCCCGGCCATCGGGGGAAAAGACAGGGGGACCGTGCCAGAACCAGGTGGAATTTCCCAGTAAATCATCGGGGGGAAATCTTTCGGGGATCAAACCGGGTGTTGGTTGACCTAAATATAGCCATGAAGTAAATTCTTTCGACCATACTTCTTCATTCCCGCTTCTGTTGGATGAGAATGCGATCAACGAACCGTCGGGCGACCAGCAAGGGTGCATATCAGCAGCAGTATGGGTGGTAAACTGGATGGGTTCGCCACCTGCAAGTGGCAAAATCCAGATATCAAAATTACCGGCGTTGTCGGCTAAATACGCAAGGTATTCCCCATCCGGTGACCAGCATATGGTGCCCTCAAAATAGGCATTATTCGTAAGTTGAACCTGGTTGCTGCCATCGTAGTCCATTAACCAGATGTCGCAATTTCCGGAGCGAAAAGAGATGAAGGCGATTTTTTCGCCATTGGGTGAAACAGCGGGCTGGGATTCGTTGGCAGAATGTGTGGTTAATCTTATGGCATTCCCACCTGAAACAGCTTTTTTCCAAATATCCCAGTTTCCACCGCTGCGGTTTGAATCGAATAGGATTTCGCTGCCATCGTGGTTCCAGCACAACGATTCATCCCGCAAGGGATTTGTTGTAAATTGAACATGGTTGCCGCCAGATAACGGTAGGATCCATACATCCTGGTTCCCGCTTTTTTCAGAATCATAGGCGATGAAATCCCCCATCGGCGACCAATTTGGGTGCATATTCCCGTTTTCGTCAAAAGTGAGTTGTTGAAGGGAATCACCGGTCACCGTCATTTTCCATATCTCGTCATGGCCTGTCCTGCCGGATGTAAAACAGAAATAGTTGCCAT
>JABMQA010000663.1 GCA_013203545.1 Bacteroidota bacterium | reverse complement strand
TGATATCAGTTTAAGGAAGTAAGATGTCCTGCAATAGGCATCCCTCCAGAAGATGAAAGATGTTTGATCCTATCATAACTGACTAAAATGATTCAAAGTAGTTCAATCTCAGATCACACATCAAACACCTGATATCTGACATGCGCTTTTTATTATAAGCTTGCAAGGAATACTACAAAACCTTCCTATTCGCCCATTTCGGATATCTGAAGATACCCCTCCTGAAGTTCATCCCAATCAGGAAAATTATTGAAATGCCACTTGTTAATAACTTCTCCACCTTTCATCAAAATCAGCCCCGGATTGGATCTGATCATGGTTTTTAATACGATATCATCGGCATTGTAAAACGCCATATCTTCTGACAGATCATTCATTTCGACAAATTTCTCAATTTTATCCGAGAGCGATGAGGTAAGCACAATAAAGGACAGTTCATTTTCAAAAGCCTCCTTAAAAAGCCCGTTTATTTTCTGAAATGCATCCTTATCAGTAAAATCCAAATCCCAGGCAACGACAATAAAATGATAACCGGGATCATTGAGATAACCTGATGTAACATCCTCTCCATCAAAACTGATGATGGCCAGATCCATTCCCGGAACCTGATTGGGATCTTCCACACGCTGCCCGGCGAACTCCCAGTTGGCCATCCACTCGGGATTATTGTAAGGATAATCAGGTGAAAGATACTCCTTCTCCTCACCCGTGGTTTTATTTTTATAAGTAAGGTAATACTTGATGGGTAAAGGATTTTCGGGAATCATTTTATTGCCAACCTTCCAGGGGCGAAAATCCATCAAAGGCAGGTTGGTAAAGTTGTAGTATTGAAACCCGATAAAAATTACGATTATAGCTACACCTAATGACCATTCGGTAGGAGCTCCGAATATTTTTTCAATCCGGTTTCGTGCAAGGAAAATGATCAGCACAAAAACATTTATCACCAGGTTTTTATAGAGTGTTTGCCAATTAGTCATAATAAGGGCATCGCCAAAACATCCGCAATCAGGCACGGGATTGTTCAATGCATCGTTCCAGGTGGTAATGGTAAAAAATATCATCATTATAAGTACCAGCCAGGAGGTTAATTTTGGTTTAAGGTTGAACAGCAGCAACCCTCCCAGCACAAATTCGGCGGCATTGAGGATGAAAGAAAGGACAACTGCAGCCGGCATCATCCACTCGGTGCCATAAGCTATAAAATAATCTTCTACACGGTAGGCTGTACCCAGTGGATCAACACCTTTAACAAAACCTGAAAAAATAAACAACAATCCCATCAGAACCTGGCCAATACGAATCATAGCCGGTGTGAAGATTTTTCTGTACCTGATGGCCAGAACAATTTCAAAAATCAGTAATACCGAAAAGTAAACGTTAAAATTTTTGAAATATATGATGAGATAGGCCGAAAAAATGGTGATTAAAATGATGGCCCAACCTGTGAGTTTTTTCAAGTTCAATTCTTTCATATGGGAATTTGTGTCTTTGGTAATGATGAGCGGTTATTCTTCCTATTCTGCTTCCGAAATCTTAATCAGCGCAAACAACGAATAATTAACGATATCGCTGTAGTTGGCATCCAGCCCTTCCGAAACGATGGTTTTACCTTTGTTATCCTCTATCTGTTTTACCCTGAGCAATTTCATCAGGATAATATCCGTATAGGAAGAAATGCGCATATTCCGCCATGCTTCGTCATAATCATGATTTTTGTTTTCCATCAACGATTTTGAAGCATAGATGTGCTTGTTATACAATTCAACAGCTTCATCAGGTTGCAGGTCAACTTTGGATTCCATACCCAACTCAAGCTGGATCAATGCCATCACCGAATAGTTAACGATGCCTATAAATTCATCCCTGATACCTTCGTTTACTTTACTGCTGCCTTTTTCCTGGATACTCCTGATGCGGTTTGCCTTGATATAAATCTGGTCGGTAAGCGACGTTGTCCTCAGAATCCGCCAGGCACTGCCATAATCACGCATCTTTTTTTCAAAAATGTCCCTGCACGAGGATATCGCCTCCTCAAACTGCCGGTTTGTTTTTTCCATGAATTCAATCAATTATTTTCGCTTTTTCTTATCCTTTTTCTTGCCATCGCCATCGTCTACATCCAAATCAACATTTTCGTCATCCGGGAGGGCTTCATCGGCACCAGTCAGTTCATCAAGTTTCTTTTGTGCTTCTTCCAGTGCTTTATTTGCCGGTTTTAGCTTTTGCTGACCACTCTTTTTCTTCTCCTTGCCCTTTGCAATGTTTTTCTTACCTGTCTCATATTTTTTTTCGGCCGCTTTAATTGTTTCGTCTGCCGCACGCACATCCAGCCTGTGTTGGGCATCCAGTTCCCGGATCTCCTGCCTGGTTTTATCCCGTATTGCCCTGTTATCCGTTTTCATTTGCCGCTCAAGCAGTTTCTTCTCCGAACTGTAACTCTTCAGCATATTGGATTTTTCCTCATTTGCAGGCTTGAGCTTTATTTTTGCACTGTCCATCATTTGCTCACCGGTACGCATCAGGCTGTCGCCCTCATCGATATATGCCTGTGCCCGGTCAACCGATGTTT
>JABMQA010000662.1 GCA_013203545.1 Bacteroidota bacterium | reverse complement strand
GAAACCTCCATAGCGCCGGATTCAATCCTGGAAATATCAATAAGGTCGTTGATGGTGCTGAGCATACGCTTACCACTTTGCTCAATGATCCGGATATATTTTTGATGCTGATCACCTGTAAGACCAGGTTCTTTAAGCAAGTCGGCAAAACCCAGAATGCCGTTCATCGGGGTTCGTATCTCGTGACTCATATTGGCAAGAAAGGCGGATTTGAGGCGGTCGGATTGTTCCGCACGTTCTTTGGCAACTTTCAAATCTTCATTTATCAAGCTTGTCCGCATAACAAATTCCTTCAGTTCCTCGTTGAGTGCCATCAGTTTTTTGTATTGCCTGGATATTTGATCCTGGTTTTTGATAAGTATCAGCTCCTGTCTTTTCTTTTCCGAAATATCGACATGGGTACCTACAACACGGAATGCCTTACCATTTTCATCGAATATGGCATTGGCTCGGGAAAGTATATCCACCCAGTGCCCATCCTTGTGCAGCATTTTAAATTCCATTTCGAAACGATCCCGTTTCTTTTCGATGAGTTCATTCAACATCTCCCATGATCTTTTAACATCCCCGGGTTCGGTGAGCCGCTCCCAGACTGAAAAATCGCTTTTCAACTCATGGTCTTCATATCCCAGCATACCCTTCCACCGGGGTGAATAATATATTTGGTTGGTAACCAGATCCCAGTCATATAATCCATCATTTGCAGCCTGCATGGCTAGGTCAAATCTTTCTTCATTCACCTTCAGGGCAGTTTCCGCCTTTTTACGTTCGGTAATATCCGTTGCAATATGGATCACTTTCTGGATTTCACCCTGATCATCAAAAACGGGTGTACATGAAACCAGGTAATATCCACCAAAAGCCTCCATCTCCATTTCAACGGTTTTAATCTCTCCTTTATTAATCAATGCATTCATCGGGCATCCTCCAGGAGCGCAGGTGGCTTTTTCGGAATGAAAAACCTTGAAACAGTGCATCCCAATCAAATCAGAAAGCGGCTTTCCGGTAAGTTTTTCAGTGCTTTTATTTGCATGTATCAATTGAAAGTTTTTGTTGAGTATAATGGTTGGATGACCAATGGCTTCAAAAACAGCCTCCCAGTCTTTTTTGGCTTCAGTGAGTTTTTGCGCTGCTTTTTCTGATTCGGTAATATCCTCACCCGAACTCAACAACCCGGTAATTTCGCCATTATCATTTCTCAGTATTGCGTTGTGCCATGCTATTATCCTCTCTTCACCGGCACTGGTGATTACAGGATTTTCATAAAATTCAACCGGCTCGATGTTCCCCTGAATTAATTCAGCAAAAACATTTTTTACCGCTGCCAGATTCCTATACGGCAGAAAATTATCGAACCAGTTCCGGCCAGTAATCTCATTTTCATTGTATCCAAGCACCTCGGAAGCTTTTTTATTGCAAAGGGTAACAACACCTTTATGGTTGAGGGCAATAAACATGACTCCGGCAATATCAAGATAATTTTGGGCTTTGTCCTTTTCGATTGTACTTTTATTGGTAAGGTCGTTGAGTTGATCGTAGGTTTGCCGTATCTCTTCATTTAGTGCAACCAACTCCTCGTTTTGCGCTGCCAGTTCCTCGTTTTGGGTTTCGAATTCCCTGTTTCGCTTTTCGAGGATCTGCTTTGTTTTTTCGCTCTCCGTAACATCCTGATAAACGGCAACAACATCACCCGATGGCAGCTTAAATACATGGTTTTCAACCCACAGGTCGATTCGTTCGTCCCTGTAATAGTTCAACGGAAAACTGATTGCTTTGCCGGTTTTAAATACTTTTTGAAATACTTCAAACAATCCCAGGTCGACCACACCCGGATACACATCAGTTACAAGCCTGCCAACCACATGTTCGCGTTTTTGCCTTCCGATTTTCAAACCTGCATTGTTTATTTCCCTGATCCTGAAATTTTCGCCATTGTTCACAGGCTCGTAAACCACAAGTCCCGTGGCCATATGATCAACCACTTCCCTGAAAATCTCCATATTTTGATGATTATCCATTTACATTCAGCTTTGAGTTAAACAAATTCAACAATTAACAGTTTAACAGATGCAACTGTTCCTACATTTTTAAGTAATTAAATGATGGATTAATTTCAGTAGTTTTTCTTTACCAATAGGTTTTGATATGTAATCGTTGCATCCGGCATGCAAGGCCTTTACGCG
>JABMQA010000661.1 GCA_013203545.1 Bacteroidota bacterium | reverse complement strand
TTTACTGTAACACCAGCGACAAAAGATCCAATCTCTGCGGCTTCAGCCATGCTATACCCGGCAGCCAGCGTTGATGCAGCTCCGGCCAGATAACTATCTCCGGCGCCAACTGTATCAACTTTAGAAATTATCATCAATCCCGGAATATCTGCGATACCTGATTGATCGACCGTCAGGGATCCCTTACTTCCACGGGTTATAAAGAGAGGTTTGCGGAATCGTTCAAATAAGCGTTTACCGAAGGCCACAACTTCGGTATAAGGTACCACTTCGTCCGGTTTTTTGTTCTGGCCACACAATCGTGCGGCTTCAGTATCATTCATCTTTCGAATGGTTCCATCGTAGTAATCGTTGAAGTTACGGCTGTCTACAATAAACATCTTCCCGGGAAATTTCTGAATAACTTCGAGCAACCGCTTTTTAAAATAGTCGGTATGGATACCGAAAGGAACCTGTTGATTGATGAGAATAATGTCAACCTCAGGAATTTCTTTGATCAGATTGGATATTAACAGATCAGCTGTCTCTTTTGATAATTGATTATAATTTCCGAAATCGACCCTATTTAATTCTTTGTCGTCGATGTAGGGTTTGGCATAAGTATGAGTATGCCAAACCTGTTCCTGCACCAGCATGTTTCTGGTTTGTATACTTGTTTCTTTCATTATCCGGACCATCTCTCCACCGAAAGGATCAGTACCTATTACTCCGAAAGCACGGATATCTTTGATTCCCATGGTTGCAAGGTTGTTAGTGACATTGCCTGCACCGCCCAGAGAGTAACGTTGTTGACGGACCGGTCTGGTAGCTTCGTTTGTTTCGACTGAGATCTCACGCATTGTTTCATCGATAAACCAGTATGCATCCAAACAAAAATCACCTACCACAACAATTTTTACGGAGCTAATTTCTTTAAGTATTTTCTGTAGTTGCTCTTTTTTCATTTATTCTGAGTTTATTTTTTTAATGAATATATTCCTGCACTTACCATATACACCATACAAACTACCAAAACAAAGAAACTAGGTATCACCCCAAAATTGGTACTGACCATACCCATAATCGGAGGAATAAAAGCTCCTCCGGAAACAGCCATTATCATCAGGCCGGAAACCTCATTTGAACGATCTGGTATTTTTTCTATAGCGATAGAAAATATGAGAGGGAAGAGGTTGGCAGAACCAAGACCTACCATAAATATTGCGATTTGTACCACCACCACGTTGTGAATAACCAACATTCCGATAAGGCTTAAAAGTGCCACTATCGCTGTTATGAGCAAGAATAGCCGGGAAGAAATCCAGTTTAAGATTACAGCGCCTGAAAACCGGCCTATCATCAGAGCTGTGAAATAGAGGCTTATTCCCAAGGAAGCCCTTTCGAGACTAAGGCCAAACTGATTTTGAAGGAAGTTCGCAATATTTGAATTCATACCCACATCTGAGCCAACCAACATAAAAATACCCAATACCAGCACCAGGATAAATTTGTTTTTCAACAAACTGAAGCAACTTTTAAAAGTAGCAGGGTCATGGTCTGATTTGCTCTCTTCAATCTGGGTAAGATATAGCCAAAGAACAGCTATCATTGAAGTAATTGCATAAACAGCAAAGACGAGTTTCCAATTTCCAAACACTGATGCCATCAAAGTAGTGATTATAGGTCCTAATAAGGATATAATCGCTTTTACAAATTGGGAAAGGCTCATGTAACTGGAATACTTCTCCCGTGGTGCCACATCATGGAGCAACGGATTGGCTGAGACCTGTACTATTGTGTTTCCGATGCCTAGAACAATAAATGCAGCCAGCATCATCGGAAATGAATAATGGATAAAAGGAATAACCATTCCAAATCCGGTCAGTAGCATCCCGATGTTAAGCATTCGTTTCTTGCCAAATTTATCTTGTAAAATCCCGGAAGGAACTGATAAAACGAAAAACCAAAACAGTGCCATGGAGGGAATAAGTTGAGCAAGGCTATCAGTTAGCCCAAAATCCTTTTTGATAAATCCGGTCGCAACACCAACAATGTCCACAAATCCCATTACAATAAAGGACATGAAAACAGGTAGTGTTTTTTGAAGTCCAATGTTTGAATTATTTTTGTTCATCATAGTAATAATTTTATAATAAGAGGAATAGCTTCCTTAACCGGTCAGCTATTCTGATTCCCAAAGAAAAAATTTTCTACTATCAGGCACAGCGTATGGTAGACAGGCAAATGCAATTCCTGCACAAATGCTGTACGTCTTCCAGTAACATTGATCAGAATGTCGCAAAACGAATTCATCTTTCCACCGGTTTCACCGCTTAAACCAATAACAACCATTCCTTTTGTTTTAGCTGTAATAATAGCGTCCACTACGTTCTGAGAATTCCCTGAACTACTGATAGCGATTAAAACATCTCCTTTGTTTCCGTAACTAACTACCTGTTGGGCAAAAACAAGATCAGCATCTGTATCGTTTGCTACTGCAGTAATCAAGGCACTGTGAGCTGTCAATGAAATAGCGGGCAAGCCCTGTTGAAGTTTTTCTGAAAGATATTTTCCCCGTTCTCCTGCATACTCCAACAACTTTTTTTTCAAAGTTTCTTTTATCGGGCGCTTGTGTTCAAAGCCTTTCATTAATTCACCAACAATATGATCCGAATCGGAACAACTTCCTCCATTACCGCAAACTAACACTTTTCGGCCTTGTTGATAGCACATTATCAAACATTCTGCAGCTTTATGTACTCCGTTTTCAACAGGTAATAATTCCGGATATCTGCTAATTAATTCTTCTAAAAAAATGTTGTTCTCCACTTTTCAATGATTTAAAAATTATTCTCGTAAATGGCCCATACAATCCTCTATCATAAATTCCTATCAAGCTTTTCGATTCATAAATGGGAACAACCGCTGCGCTGAGAATATCTCCCTGTAAGCAGCCGCTCTTGAAGGGCTGTATAAGAGCGGAGCGCAGAGTAAAACTCAGTAAACTTAATCCTCTGGTCAGCCATCAAATCAATATTAGGGGTTTTAATATCCGATGCACCAAAACATCCATTGTCCCCATAATCTAAATCAGCGGCAAAAATGTGAATAAGATTGCTCTGATTTCATTTTTGTTAAACATAATAACCATCCCAATATACAATGTTTCCACCCTATTTTGGAAACATCTCCATATTCCATTCCTTCGGCGGCCAACCTTTCAGAGTTTTAAAGTTCTTCCTTCCAACGTTGTAGGGTAATACCCGGTCTTTAACTTGCAATGCCCTGTATTCCTTGAGTCGCTCGCACATTTTATTTCCAATATCTGGATATTCATTCAGTACATTGCATGTTTCATTCGGATCCTGATCGATTCGAAATAATAATCGCGTTCGCGTG
>JABMQA010000660.1 GCA_013203545.1 Bacteroidota bacterium | reverse complement strand
TTAGAGATTTGATTGATAGGATTAATGATTTTCACAAAAGATTTGGAGAAAATGATATTCGTTCTTCATTTCTTGACGGATATTTTCAGATTTTAAGAACTTACTATTGTGCATACTATCACTTAGAGTCAGATGATATACTTGAGAAATATTTCGAGATATACCAAAAGAAAGATATTAAAAAGGGTGACTTGGGCTTGCATATACAGGGGCACAAAAATTTATTAAATAGTTTTTTAGTAATTAATTGTTGGTCAAATTTTGAATTATTTATTTCACTTTTTTCATCTGCTGTGTTAACCGAAGATAAAGTTAAAGAATTATTAGAAATTGATTATCAGAGAAAAAAGAAGATTCTAAAAGAAAGCAGAATAAGTGAGCATATTGATAATAAACTTAAAAAGCTTATTAAAAAGCATATTACACATGTTCCAATGATAAATAAGTTTGGAAAATTATTTAAAATGATACATCCATATCCAAATGATAGAAACAAGAAAAATGACAGGGAATTTTTGGAGTTTTTCGGAAGGTTTAGAAATTGTATTCATTCTAACTATATTTTTTTCGGTGCAGAAGGAAAAGATTTTGTTTTTAATGATGAAACATATAGTTTTAGAAATGGGAAACTGGTTTCTCATGCTCCATCAGATGAGAGTTCTATATTTCGTTTAACTATTAACCTAAAGGAAATATTTAATGTGATTGTAAACAATATTAATTACGAATCAGAAATATATGACCCAAGTGTTGATTTGATTGAAATTTAACTTTGGCTAATATACAATATAGCAAAAAGCAGTGAAATGCTGATTTGGAGTGTTTTTTGCCCGCTTCAACCAGGTATCAATTTGATACGAAATCACTCGCAATCCGTTACTGGTAAGCGTTTTCGCAACACTATATAAATCATGGCACTAACAAAAGAAGATCGAGTAAAGACCGTTTATGGTGGTGGTGGACATGTTGTAATCCTCGGTGCAGGAGCGAGCATTGCTGCAACAAAACGAAATCCTGAACTTAACGTAAACCAACTTCCTTCAATGGATAATTTTGTTGAGATTGTTGGTCTGACAGACATTTTCAAATTACTTCCTAACAATTTAAAAGCAAATAATTTCGAGGAACTTTATAGCAAACTGCATAAGAACAATCCACGTTCAGATAAAATCGTTGAAATTGAAAAGCGTGTTTATGAATACTTCAATCGCATGAAACTTTCAAATGAGGCGACAATTTATGACTACATTGTTTTATCATTAAGACCAAAAGATTTAATAGCCACTTTTAATTGGGATCCCTTTTTATTTCAGGCCTTTAACCGAAATGGGAAAATTGCTGATATGCCACGATTGTCTTTTCTGCACGGAAATGTTGCTATTGGTTACAGTAAAGAAGACAAGAGATGTGGACCCGCAGGATGGTACAACAAAGCAACTGGAAATTATTATAAACCAACAAAACTTCTTTATCCTGTTCACCAGAAAAACTATATTCAAGATGAATTTATTAACATACAATGGGAACGAGTTAAGTATTGGCTGGATTTGGACAGCACAAGACGAATAACAATATTTGGCTACGGAGCTCCTAAAACAGATGTGGAAGCAATTACGCTTATGAATGATGCATATGGAACAGCATCAAAACGTAACATGGAACAGTTTGAAATAATTGACATCAAGCCAGAGAAAGAAGTGTTAAAAACTTGGAAAGGATTTATTCACTCACATCATTATGATTATTGCACGGATTATTTTAAGTCATCTCTTGCGTATAATCCAAGGCGTACATCTGAAAGTTATTATCAGCACAATTTACCATTTACCTTTGGCGAGGCATTTAGCGAATCCAATCCTGTTCCGTCTAACTTTAAAACATTAGATGAGCTTTGGGATTGGCATAAAGATTTAATTGAGGCAGAGAATGAATGGAAGAAGAAGCACCCTGATGCTGAGTTGTGACAAAATTGACTACCATGGTTTCATGGGAAAAGCACGCCTGTCGGTTATGAGTAGACGGCAAACTCTGGGATAACCAGAGCCAGTGCACTCCCCACACCACCGTACGTACGGTTCTCGTATACGGCAGTTCGCTAAACAGTTTAGAAGTTTTAACACCGTTTATAAAC
>JABMQA010000659.1 GCA_013203545.1 Bacteroidota bacterium | reverse complement strand
CTTCATTGTCTCAGCCATTTCATTAGCCAGATCGGCAAATTGTTTCCCTTCACTTGCACTAATCCACTCAAGTCTTAGTCTTTTTTCATCAATTCCCATTTGCTTAATATATTTCTTCAGAAGTTTATACCTTCTCAGGCATTTATAATTACCCTCGTGGTAATGACAATCGCCCGGATGACATCCGCAAATCAACACACCATCGGCTCCTTCGCGAAAAGCTTTCAAAACAAAAGTCGGCTCTACTCGGCCGGAGCACATAACCCTGATAATTCTAATATTCGGGGCATACTTCATTCGTGAAGTTCCTGCAAGATCGGCACCCGTATAGGAACACCAATTGCATAAAAACGAAACAATTTTTAGTTCATTACTCATATTTTATACCTCCTCTAATTCTAATGACATTAAACCCTCAATTTGAGAGAGAATTTGTAAATCTGTAAAATGTCTGCATCTGATTGCACCTGTCGGGCAAGCCGAGCCACAGGTTCCACAACCTTTGCAAAGCACTTCATTAACAACAGAAACATTTTTTTCCGCATCGAAACTAATTGCTGTGTAAGGACAAACACATATACAGGTCTGACAACCACAACAAATATCCTCATTAACTACTGCTGTTGTTACCTCAACCTGAACGGAACCTTGAGCTATTGATCCAAGAATTCGTGAAACGGCAGCTCTCGCCTGACAAACAGAATCAATTATTCCTTTCGGCCCCTGACAACTCCCGACAATATATACTCCATCGGTTGTTGTGGCAACAGGATCAAGTTTTGGATGTCTTTCAATGTAAAAAGAATTTCCACACATACTTATTCCGACAGCATGAGCAATATCTTTCGCATTATCCTGAGCTTGAGCACCCACCAAAAGTATAACCATATCAACTGGGATATTTAATTTTTCACCGGACAATTTTTCATTAACTTTTATAATCATATTGTAATTATCCTTTGCACCGGCAGTTTTAATCTTTGGCAGATCATTTCTCTGATCAAACATCATAAAAACAATATCTTTTTTAGATGTTTCCGTATAGAGTTCCTCACAACCTTTTCCAAAAGCCCGCATATCACCATAAAGCTCATAAATTCCTGCATCAGGCAATGCATCCCTAAGCTGATTTGCATATTTAAGGCCACTCGCACAACAGGTTCTTGAACAGTATTCGTTATAATTGTTGTTTCGACTTCCAACACAATGAATTATACCAACATTCTTAGGTGCTTTTCCATATTTTGTTTTTATAGCTCCTTCTTTCAACATCTTTTCAAATTCAATCGAAGTTATAACATCAGGGAATTTACCGTATGCATATTCAGTAATTACAGAAGGATCAAAAGGTTTTAATCCGGTTGCAACAATAACATTTCCAAATTTCAGATTTTCTTCTATCTCGGCGGTTCCGTTTATTTTTGTTTCAAAATTCCCTACATAACCAAAGACCTCATCAATTTCGGTATTTAAAAATACCTTAATATTAGGATGTTTATTAACTTTTTCGATCTTTGGATCAAGTATCTGATGTACACTGCTCATATCGGGATAACTGAGATCAACAAAAGCCAGGTTTCCACCTAAATAATTATTCTTTTCAATTAAATAAATTTGTTTACCTGTTTCGGCAATCTCAAGAGCAGCCGTTATACCTGCAATTCCTCCGCCAATTATCAAGGTGGCAGGATTGATGTCAACCGATCTTTTATCAAGAGATTCGTGAAAACCAACCCTTTTTATTGCTGCAATAACAAGTGATTTTGCTTTTTCGGTAGCTTCTTTTCTATCGGTGTGAACCCATGAAACATGCTCCCTAATATTTGCCATTTGAAAAAGATAGGAATTTAAACCTGCATTTTCCAATGCTTTGCGGAATGTCAGTTCATGAATTCTCGGTGAGCAGGCTGATACAACAATTCTATTTAAATTGTTTTCTTTAATATCTTTTATGATCAAATCCTGTCCCGGATCTGAACACATATATTTGTAATTTCTGGAAACGACCACATTTTGCAATTTTTTCATCTCCTCGGCAACATATTCCACATCCACCATTTTTGCAATATTGGTTCCACACCAGCAAATATATACTCCAATTCTTGGTTCTTCCATTTTTACTTTTTTAATATGTTATGTTACTTTCTTGTTCAAGTG
>JABMQA010000658.1 GCA_013203545.1 Bacteroidota bacterium | reverse complement strand
TTTCCGTGTTTGGCGGAGTGGGAGAGCGAACACGTGAAGGGAATGACCTCCTGCGCGAGATGATTGAGTCGGGAGTAATCAAGTATGGCCCCGAGTTCGTTGAGGATATGAAAAACGGAGGATGGGACCTGTCGAAGGTAGATTATGATGAGTTGGTTCAATCGCAGGCCACGCTGGTGTTCGGGCAAATGAACGAGCCTCCGGGTGCACGTCAACGTGTTGCTCTTTCAGGACTTACCCTGGCCGAATATTTCCGTGACGGTGATGAGAAAACCGGCGGTCGCGACATCCTCTTCTTTATCGATAATATCTTCCGTTTTACCCAGGCTGGCTCCGAGGTTTCGGCGTTACTGGGGCGTATGCCTTCGGCGGTGGGCTATCAGCCAACACTGGCCACCGAAATGGGTTTCATGCAGGAACGGATCACCTCTACCAAACGTGGCTCCATCACTTCTGTACAGGCCATTTACGTACCAGCCGATGACCTCACCGACCCGGCGCCGGCAACAACTTTTGCCCACCTGGATGCAACAACGGTGCTCAACAGGAAAATCGCCGAGTTGGGTATCTATCCTGCAGTAGATCCACTGGATTCAACATCCCGAATTCTTTCACCGGATGTAGTTGGTGATGAACATTACAATACAGCACAACGCGTTAAAAATATTCTTCAGCGACTGAAGGACTTACAGGATATTATCGCCATCCTCGGAATGGACGAACTTTCGGAAGAAGACAAACTCGTGGTTCACAGAGCACGAAGGATACAGCGGTTCCTGTCACAACCTTTCCACGTAGCCGAGCAATTTACCGGCATTCCCGGGGTTGTTGTCCCCATTGAGGACACCATCAAAGGTTTCAATATGATCCTGGATGGTGAGGTTGACGAGTATCCCGAAGCGGCGTTTAACATGGTTGGTACCATCGAGGAGGCCATGGAGAAGGGTAAAAAACTGTTGGCCGAAAGCGAAGATTAATATTTCGAAGCAATCATACCATGAATATTCAAATCATCACTCCGGACAAAACGATCTACAAAGGTGAAGTAAAGCTGGCCCAATTCCCTGGGTTGGATGGCTCATTTGAGGTGTTGAACAATCATGCCGCAATGATTTCGGCGTTGAAGGAAGGGAAGATCAAGGTATTAACCATGGATGATGAGGAAAAATATTTTGACATTCGTGGAGGTGTGGCTGAAGTTTTAAAAAATAAAATTCTGGTGCTTGCCGAGTGAAAAATGTTGACTGGAAAATCGAGCGATGAACAAATTGAACCGTAATAAAAAAGTCATCTTTAAAAACCTCATCTTTTTTGGGGTTCTGGCCATTATTTTAACCTCACAGGTTTTAGCAACCGACCATGGACAGAAAAAACAGGTACATGATCAACAATCCGAAACCTGGGAAGATAAGGTTATGGAGGAGGAATTCAAGGCAGGAGAGATGATCGTTGAACATATTGTGGATGCACACGAATGGCATATCCTAACCTACAAGGATTTTCACCTGACTATTCCGCTGCCGGTAATTCTTTGGTATAACGGAGGCCTGCATGTTTTTATGTCAGGTAAGTTTCACCACGGCCACGATCATTACAATGGTTTTGGTTTAGCTCATGAAGGTGAATATAAAGGACAGGTAGTCCGTGTTTTGCAGCAGCGTTTTATCGATGATGGCATCATCGTGCATGATTCGGATCAGGAGTTACCACTCGATTTCTCCATCACCAAAAATGTGCTGGCGGTTTTTATCAGCCTTATTTTCATGTCCTGGGTTTTTATTTACATTGCCAGGATGTACAGGAAGCGTGAGGGAGAAGCACCAAAGGGAATTCAGTCGTTGCTGGAACCCTTGATCCTTTTCATTCGCGACGACATTGCCAAACCATCCATCGGCGTAAAGAAATACGAAAGATACATGCCCTACCTGCTGACGCTGTTTTTCTTTATCTTTCTGAACAACCTTGTCGGGTTGATCCCGATTTTTCCTGGTGGGGCAAATGTTACCGGAAACATAGCGATTACAATGGTGCTGGCATTATTCACTTTTGTTATCACTACATTCAGTGGCAATAAGGCTTACTGGGTGCATATTTTCAACACACCCGGCGTTCCCTGGTGGCTGAAGTTTCCGGTACCACTGATGCCAATAGTTGAATTTATCGGAATACTCACCAAGCCCTTTGTATTGATGATCCGTCTTTTTGCCAATATGACCGCAGGGCATATCATCGTGCTGGGATTTGTAAGTCTGATATTTATTTTCGGTGAAATACATGTTGCGCTGGGATACGGAATTTCGATCGTATCCGTTGCGTTCGCGATATTTATGAATTTGCTCGAACTTCTTGTGGCCTTCATCCAGGCCTATGTGTTTACACTTTTGTCGGCACTCTATTTTGGCATGGCAACGGAGGAACATCATTAAGAAGTTTGGAGTTTGGAGTTTGGAGTTTGGAGTTTGGAGTTTGGAGTTTGGAGTTTGGAGT
>JABMQA010000657.1 GCA_013203545.1 Bacteroidota bacterium | reverse complement strand
CTCTTCATGTGCATTGCTGACGTAACCAGTAAAAACCTGTCCGGCCCCTTATAAGCACCAAGCAGCTTTTTGGCCTCCACAGCATTTTCACGGGTATTGCGGCTCACGGTATCGATCCAGATGTCCCTGAGCGGTACTATGGAATTGGCAACAAGGTATTCCTTTAACAGTAAGGCCTCCGGCACCTCATAACGGAACGCTTTTGCCGAGCCGCCACAAATCAATATTTTCTTAACCTCATGTTGCCTGTACAATTCCACCGCCTGCATGATCCGGTCGGTATTGTTCCGAAACACCAGGTTCCCCGAAATGGAATCCTTTTCAACCATTCCACCACCCAATACAATGGCAACATCATATGCTGCATTAGATTTAAACTGATCAGAAATCTGATGCTCCCATCTTTCTACAGCCAGATAAGTTAGCCAGGAATTTGAGAAGATAATTAACATGAACAATGCTGCAAGCCTGAATGAAATTTTCATGGCATTTTTTCTCAGTATAAATGATACCAGCAGTAAAACAATGATCCAGGTTAGGGGATGAAATAGAGAAGCCAGAATTTTTGAAAGTAAAAAAAACATAAGTTACCTTTAAAATTAATAGGAACCATTTCTCTTTCGGATAAACCATTCGGATGATAGCAAAACCATAATCAGTATAAAAATCCAGAAAAGGTTGACCAGGCTGGTATATCGCTTTTCAGAATAGGTAATGGTTTTAATATCTTCGCGCTGCTTTAACAATTCGGGTAACTGGTCCAGTTGATCCACACCCAGCATATGTCCCTTGTGCTTTTCAGCAATCTGGAAAAGTAAATTATGGTCTGCAATCGTATTAATGGTCTCAACGTTCAATGGTGAAACTGTAAACTCCCCGTTGTCATCGTAAACTTTATCGCCTACCCTTACCCTGGCTGAATATTTATAGCTACTTACCGGAAAAGTACCGGCATTCAGGTGGTAGGCTGTGGGTGTTTTACCAAAAACAAAAGGATAAGTATCACCTGCATCGTTTTCGATAGTGATTTCAACTTCAGGATCGATGATCATCTCATAACTTTGGTTGTAAACTTCGGCATCAAATTCAACCTGCTCGTTTTCCAGAAAATTATTTTTAGCCTCAATTTTAAAGAAACTCTTATCCACGTCCACCGAAAGAAACTGAATCATTTTAGTGATCAATTCATTAAAGGCATCATGATTACCTGATTTTAAATAGTTACCCAATCTCCAGCGCCAGAGCCCCTCCCCTGCTATTACACCTGTTTTATCTTCCAGGTTTTGATTGAACAGGATAAGCGGATAAGCGGTTACCAGGGAGCCAATTTGCTGGTAAAGCATAATGTTGGCAGAGTTCAGGGTTTGAAAACTTCCAAATGGCGATAAAAGCGGGGGATAAGCCTTGATGGCATCTGATAATTGCGGGCTTAGTGAAAACAAGACAAATTCCTCATTCCGAACCGGAAGCACTTCATTGAAAGTGATATTGTCAGCCGAAACCCTCATACCGGTATTCAAACTGTTGAATTGATCGTATGCGGATTGGGTTCCCAGAATATAGAGCAGTGGAATGTCATTATCAGTTGCTTTTTCGATGAGAGGCAACACCGGCTGTCGCAAACCGGGAAGCTGATGAAGGATCACCAGGTTGTACTCCTCGACATTCCCTGCGAATTCATCTACCACAAAATCGTTTACTTCATAGTTGTAGCTACTCAGGATGGCCTCTTTCAGCGCAGTGATATCAGGATGTGGTGCAGCAGCCAGGATTAAGATTTTTTGTTTCGAATCCAACACCTCGATAAAAATTTCCTGGGTATTGTTGATCCTGCTAACCTCATCTTCGATGGCATTTACCCTGATCTGGTATTTTTGCAAACCGGGATTTTTCGCTTCAACCTCTACCATGATGGTTTCGGAGTATTGGTTTGCAGTAATATCCAGATTTTTGGAAAACACAATATTACCACCCTGATTAACCATCAGGGTGCTTTTCAACCCCTTGCACATATTAGCCCCGATGATAACCTCGATGGGGATTGTATTTCCAAGAAACGCTATCCGATTGAAATTTACTTTTCTTAAAAACAGATCCATCCTGATACTGTTATCCCCCAGGGCTATAGGGTAAATCGGGACGT
>JABMQA010000656.1 GCA_013203545.1 Bacteroidota bacterium | reverse complement strand
GATTAACACCCTGGGGCAAACCATAGTTGAAGATACAAAAATCGATGCCTTGATGGATATAAAATATAATGGATTTGGTAGTGTTACTTATTTAAACGACAGTTCAAATATTTATAGTGGTAATATTGGAATTGAAATCCGGGGTGCCACTTCAGCAGGTTATCCTCAAACTCCATACGGTGTCGAAACCCGCACCGAGTCGGGTTCAAACAACAATGTTTCAATTTTGGGTATGCCACCCGAGAATGATTGGGTGTTGTTGTCAAATTACAACGATCGCGCACTTATTCGCAATACGCTTGCTTTTAAACTTTTTGAGGAGATGGGTAATTACAGTGTACGTACCAGTTTGTGTGAAGTGCTTGTTGATAGCGTTTACAAGGGTATTTATGTTTTTGGTGAGAAAGTAAAACGTGATAATAACCGGGTTGATATTGCAAAGTTGCTTCCATCGGATACCCTGGGGGATGAACTTACAGGAGGATATATTCTTGAACAAAATTACTGGAACGAGACAAACAGTTTCCAGTCAAACTTTTCACCAATCGATCATCCTGAATTTGATATACATTTTGTTTATAAGTATCCTAAGGCTGATATAATTAATGAACCTCAAAAATTTTATATTGCTGCATTTGTTGATAGCCTTGAAACCAGGCTATACAGCCCGGATTTTATTGATCCTCTTACAGGATACCGCAAATATCTCGATGTACCATCTTTCATCGATTATTTCCTTATCAATGAATTATCACGTAATAATGATGGCTTTAAGAAAAGTGTATTTTTTTACAAGGATAAGTTTTCCAATGAGAATAAATTAAAGGCTGGTCCGGTTTGGGACTTTGATTGGGCCTGGAAAAATTTGGGTACCTGTTCTATTTTTGAGAATACAGATGGATCGGGATGGGCACATCTTATCAACGACTGCCCAACCGATAACTATTCATGTGGCTGGTATATTCGTTTATTGCAAGACACTGCTTTCGCTGATGAACTTCGGTGTACCTATGAAGATTACAGGCTGTCAATACTGGATACCGTTTCGATTTTTGCATACATCGACAGCATACGAAACCTGGTACAAAATGCCCAGGCAAGGCATTTTCAAAAATGGCCCATACTTGGTCTCAGTGGTCCGGCACCAGAAATAGGTGCCATTGCAGAAACCTACAATGCCGAACTCGATACCCTAAAAGTCTGGATTGCTTTACGATTACAATGGCTGGATGAAAATATCCCGGGCCTGTGTGCTGTTACCAACATCGATGACCATCAAAATTCATTATCTAATGTGAAAGTTTATCCCAATCCTGGGAATGGTCATATATATTTTGAGGCATTGCTTCCTGGAGAAACTCCTTTCCAACTAACCTTTTATGATGGATCAGGCAAATTAATAGAATGCATCAACTTTCACACAGGGAATTTGCAATTCGAATACAAGCTAAACCGCCAGGGAATTTATTTCTTTACCCTCAGCAATAATGACGGGGTTTTTGAATCCGGGAAACTTATTGTGTATTAGCTATTGCTTAAGCGCGGCTTTGCTAAATATATACTTCGGGATTTCCTGGTTAAACTTTATGCTGGTAAAATGCATCTCTGTGCCTTTCCCGGTTTTGAGCATGTCTTTATAGATAATTTTCAGGGGAAACCACCTGCCATCAATTTTTTGCACATCCGACAAATTGGTTCTTTTGAGGAGCTGTCCGCTTTTGGCAAATAACTCCTCTTTCAAGGGCACAAAGCGTTCTGCGTCAACCCAGATTTTCCGGGAGAAATAGGCTACATCTTCAACTTTGGCAGTTAAATCCAGCACAATGGTTTTTCTGCCGTCAATCTCTTCTTCACCGCTAATTGCAGCGTTGTACATATCCAACAATTCCCTGTCATCCATCATATCCTCGTACGAAAAATCGGAACCCATCACAGATTGACGGAGCATATGCCCTGATATTTGTATGGTACGGTCCGTTGAAGGAGAATAAATCCAAAGCTGATCCTCGAGTTTGAGCATTTTTGTACCCTTTTCACGGGCCGGCGAAAGATACTCGGTAAATGATTGCTTGTCGCCCACAGCGTAAGAAATGGAGGTCATGGTGCGACTGTTTCGTTTACCATGAATGGCCATAGAGGATTCAACAATGCGGTTATCGGCTGACATGTTCCGGTCGACTTTCTTTATAATTTCATCAGCTGACTGGCTGTAAACCATGCCTGTCAGAACCAATAAGAAAGAAAAAAATATACTTCTGGCTAATTTCATTTTATCAATATTTTTTTTTGAATTTCAATTTCTGATCCAATAATTACTTTCGACCTGATAGGGTCAAACTTCCAGTTCCTTAAATAATTGGGCGGTTTTACGTTTATAGATGGCATAGCCTGCCAGTGCGCTCCCCAAAGTCATTGATAGCAGTCCGGGAACAAATCCAATATAAAACAATTCGGGCGTAACCATTGAGCGATAAACAGGTGGCACCATCATATCAATGTTTTTAAGCATAGCACTAAAATCGATGCCATTTTCCTGCAGGTAGTAGGAGAAGCCTAAACCCATAATTGTTCCCACCACCGAACCAATTGTTCCAATTAAAATGGCCTCATAAATGATGGTTCTGAAAATATGCCCCTTTTCTTCACCCAGGGCCAGACGAACACCATATTCGCTGTATCGACGCAGTCCTCCAAGCAAGCCGGTATTCCATAGCACAATAGACATAGCGATTATAAAAATGAAGACCATGATTCCACTCATCCGATCGACAGTGCTCAGCATTTCATCAAGTCCCTGCTGATCGCGAAGCCGAAACATTTCTGGTGAAAACTCATCTTCTGAAGAACTATACTTTGCGTTAAAAGCGCTTTTTACTGAATCGGCTTTTACATCATCATACCTGCCTTCTTTAAAATACCCCAGAATTTCACTTGTGGCATCTTCCATATCCAGCGCCATTTGGGCATCAGAAATATCCACTATAATCGCTCCCCTATCTAACATGTTCACCCCAAATCTGATGGTCCCACTCACCGTAAAGGTTTTAAACATCATACTCCCAAACATGGTGGAGCCAAAAATGGTGACCCCGTCGCCAATTTCAACACCGAATCTTTCAGCAAAATCATCGCTGATCAACGCTTCGCCCTGCATGGTGGGCATACCTCCTTTTACCACTGCATTTTTAATATTCATACGATCGGCCTCATGGCTGTCGGGTGATAGCAGATCAATAGCTTTTCCGGCTGCAGGTCCCTGGGCACGTGTTTCGCCATTGGAATCTGGCACATCCAGCAGTCCCCCGAAATGAATACGTTTTACCCATTCCATGTCAGGATAATCATGGTTCAGGTCAGTAATTAACGCATCCACATCCATCAGGGCCAGGTCGTTGGGAACCTGATTTTGGTTCTCAGCATACGAGCGGGTCATAACCTTCACATGACCGGTGGTGAAATTGGCGTTTATATCAATCATATCACCAAAAATACCTTTCATCCATCCGCTCAGAGCCACGGTAAGAAACACCCCGATGGAGATTACGATAACCGGAAGGAAACTCCTGCTCCGGTCTCTCAATATTCCTTTGAAAATAAACTTTATCATCGTTTGTATTATTATTT
>JABMQA010000655.1 GCA_013203545.1 Bacteroidota bacterium | reverse complement strand
CAATTACTGCCGCCTGTATGGTTATTGATAAAAAAATATTTGAAGAAGCCGGGCGATTTGATGAGCAAAATCTTGCAATTTCATTTAATGATGTGGATTTGTGCTTGAAAATTAAGGAGTTGGGATACCGCACAATCTGGACACCTTATGCTGAACTCTATCATCACGAAAGTGTCTCCCGCGGCGAAGATATTCAGCAGGAGAAAAGAGAAAGGTTTATAATGGAACAAGCCTTTATGCTAAATAAATGGGCGGAGCTTATTGACAATGACCCGGCCTATTCGCCAAACCTTACCCTGCAAGCAGAAAATTTTAGCCTTGCATGGCCGCCAAGAATATAATTATCTCTGAAAGTTTTGTTATAAACAAACACAGGTAGTGATATCCAACTATAATTTTCTATGGGAACCGGCCATGAAAATGGGGGAATTTCTATGCTATTTCTTAATACCGATAAGTTTCCGGTACGAAGCTATCATTAATTGATGATGTATTATGGTTGACCAAAGAATACTGAACAAAATTGAGCACGGTAAGAATGGATAAAAAATTGGTGATAATAACAGGTATGCATCGTTCCGGAACCAGCGCCCTGGCCAGGGTTGTGATTGATCTTGGATTTGACCCCGGAAATAACCTGTTGCAGCCTGGTAAAGATAACCCGGAAGGTTTCTGGGAAGATATTGATATCCTGAACCTGAACAACGATATCCTGGAATTTTTATTTCTGACCTGGGACCGTGTAGAAGATTTCAACGGACGCCTGATTCACAAATTCGGTGAAGAGGTTTGGAACCAGTTTGGCGATCGTGCACTGGCGGTGCTCTCAGGAAGGATGGATCACACACCGGCTGTAATGTTAAAGGATCCAAGATTCAGTATCCTGCTGCCTTTCTGGAAAAAAGCCTTCAATCATTTCGACTGCGATAAGTTCTATCTACTTCCTGTCCGAAACCCATTCAGCGTTGCGCGGTCGCTTGGATACAGAAATGGCACAGGCATTGAAAACGGTCAATTGTTGTGGTATTATTATAATATTTCAGCATTGTCTGATCCGGATCAAACATATTGTGTAGTCGACTATGACCAACTGCTGAATGAGCCGGTGCGGGAAATCAATAGATTGTCAGGCTATCTTGGAATTCCTGAAAAAGATAACCAGGGGATTATTCAGCCGTTTTACCAAACCTCCCTGAATAAAAAGCTGAATCACTATCCGGTAAAACATGATCAATTCGTTTCTTCAACACCGTTATTCCAGGAAATCGGATCTATCTGGAATAAACTAAGTTATTTGGCGCAACTGGAAGTACGTGATATTGTCCCAATCAATACGGAAGGATTTTTAAAGCCCGCCCTTTCTAAATTACATACCCGCGATCCATTACCTAAATATTCTGCAACCCTGTATTGTACCAATGGACTGGGTGGTAAAGCAGCAGAAATTATAACGGTTGGATTTTCGGCGGGAAGTTCCAGCATGGTGTTTGAAATCCAAAATGTTTCAGCTCATCACGAGTTTCATTTGCATATTGGTGACAGGCCATGTTTTATCAGACTGGATAATGTAATTGTTAAAACTGAGACTGGAACCGAAGAATATAAAATAACCGACGGGAATTTCATTCACCACAAAGACAATCAATTTTATTTCAATACAAATAAACCCTTCTTCAGATTTAAAATACCACCCGGAAAGAAGCTTATTTCCATTGCTTTGCATCCCAATGTCGATTTTTTTGAATATGAAGGTTTGTTAAATTTACTTCCGGTCCTTCAGGGTCAGGTGATAACATTAAAATCAAACCTGGAAAAATCGAAAAAACAGGAAATTGCTTTGGGGGCATTACGAAATCAGTTATTGGCAGAATCAATGGGCCAGAAAGAAAAGGAGGTTGCAGAACTGACAAATAGCCTTTCCGCATATGAGGAAAAAAGCAAAGAGCATTTATTGGAAAGGCGCGATCTTAAAAAGCGCATAAAAAACCTGGGAATGGAATTAAAAAATGAGGGGGAAAAGAACAGGTCGCAGGCCTCTGATTTGAAACAACATCGTACCAGGGTTGCTTTTCTTATTAAAAAGGGTGCATACCTTAATGAGGAGCTTGTAAAACTCCGGAATACCCAATCCTGGAAAATTACAGCTCCGTTTCGCTGGGCAAAAACGCAGTGTATTCGGGCTGCCAGATTCGATTTACCAATTGTAACTGACATTTATAAAGGGTTTTATATTCTTAAACATGAAGGGCCCGGGCGGTTCATTAAAAGGCTGTGCTGGTATGCACGTGGCAAAAGACTGGGCGAAGACATCGAAAGTTTCAGGAAGTTAAAGAGCGACAATACAACTGAAATAATTCACAGTAAAAAGTCGGTGCCCATTACTTT
>JABMQA010000654.1 GCA_013203545.1 Bacteroidota bacterium | reverse complement strand
TTTGGGTAAACGATGGCATCCTGCGCATGAACTTGCGAAAGCTCATCTCCCGTGCTGGTTATAAGGCCGTTTTCGTCGACTTTTAAAATCAGAATATCATGTTCAAGGTATTGGGTATTGTAATCAAAGGTAGTACAGGCCATAATAGCACCATCATCTTCGGTGGCCTTTACTGTGTAAATATGATAAAACATATCGCCGCCATAAAACCGTGTCCACTGGTGATTCATGTTCTCATCAAGTTTTGACAAAAAAATCCATGAGGGATCATCCTGATAAGGATATTCTCTTGCAATAACGTTAGCGGTTCCCGAAAAGTAAATTGCACCGGTATTTGTTGTATCGAAACTTCTTAGTACGGCAGGCATTGATAAAGTATCAGTACCCATGTGATATTCATACGAATTTACCGGTATATTTGGTCGTTGCATATTATATAGCACACTTCGCATTTCCTCACCACCTATTATTCCTGGGCTTGTATCAAACCATTGCCTGCCGGAAACGAGGTATCCTCCTGATGGAAGGTTCATTGCATAGTTGTCAATCAATATATCACATGGTAGGGTGTCTGTTTTAATCCAGTTTAAATCTCCATCATACATTGCGATGTAGCCATATGTCTGTCCCGGTGGATAGCCCCACACTCCGGTGGAAAAAATAAAATGGCCTTCATTATTCTTCAGCAATAAATAGCCCTCCGCAAATTGTGTCCCTGTCCTAAGTGTAAAATTTGCCTTGATACTATCTCCTGCCGCATTAAGTTCGTATAGAAACAGGTCATAATGGTATTTCTGATAGTCTATATGACGTGCATCTCCGGCGATGAAGATTTTGTTTTCATCGATTTTCATCATACGGTCAAAGACATGTGAATATTCCGTTGGACGTTTAATGATTTTTTCGGATATGATCTGAAGTTCCGAATTGAAATAAACTAAGAAAATACTCGAATAATATTGGGATTGTATCAACTCCATGATTCTACCACACGCCACTATTTTTCCGTTGATCGTATCAATTAGATCCAGAAATACTATTGTGTCCTTCTTTCTTATTTCAATGGAATTGATAATTTCTCCCTCCGGGTCGATTTTATAAATAATACCGTTTGATTGGTATTGCAAATTATCAGTTCTGTTTCCTAAAAAAAAGTAATTACCATCCGAATGTTGGATAATATCCACAGCAAGATCATCCAATTCAGTTTTTATTTTTAACTCAAATGTGTTTTGGCATAATAATATGGTTTGAGCAAAAATAAGTAATAAAAAATGTATGTATTTCATAAAATTATTGTTTTTATTAGAAATCCTTGCTCGTTCAATAAAACGAGCAAGGATTGTTTTGTTCAGTTTAATTTCACAAGGTCTCTGCAGGATCTTCTGAAATATGTCTTTCTCCATATGTAAATTTGACCACATGAGTATAAATCCAGGTCAATCCATGTGAAACATCCCAAGTAACTTGACCAAAAGTAAGATATTTTCCAGCAGGTTTATTATCCATCATAATATACTCTACTCCTTCATACAAATAATAGTTCATGTCATCAGGTGGTATACATGGTGGTTCTTGTGGCGGCCAATATGATTCCCATAAAAATAATCTAAAATATCCATTTGGGCTATTTGGGTCTTCATAATCCCAAGTATAAATCCAATCTGTATAGGTATCAGGAATAAAGTATGTTCCGGGAGGATAGGTTGCAATCGGATGGTTTATTTTGTATTGCAGTTGTGTGGTTGCATCTTCACCAACATTCTGCCCTTGATATATATCACATTTTCCCAAACCTCCGCCCCAGTACCAGTAGTCGGTTGAATCAAACAGGCCATAACCATATGTTACAGGTGTTCCTTCGCTTGTTGCACCATATAATGTAACTTCTGTTCCAGTTTCAGTTGATTCTTCAGTTGTTATGTTCACCATAACCAGGTTTTTGTTTTCGGACTGAATGGCATGGTACTTTGCACTTAAACTATCAAGAAATTGTTGATAAATTGTAGGCAAGTCTTCTATCAGCACTGCTTCACCATTAGATGGGATGGTGATTTTGGCAGAATCACAGGTTATCTTATCAAATTGTACACCTGCCCTTGCATAAGTATAATTTAGTGCGGCTTTACAATACCAAATAGCGCTATCCACCTGCATGGTTTCACCACTCTTAAAATGGGGGTTCTCACGCAGGTTGGTTAATTCCTGCTTAAACGCCCTGATTTTGTTTTCAATCTGGATGTCGTCAGCGGATTGGG
>JABMQA010000653.1 GCA_013203545.1 Bacteroidota bacterium | reverse complement strand
GGCCTGGGCTGTGCGATAACAGATGTTACAATAAGGCTCAGGAATATTGTGAAAAATCTTTTCATAATCAATGTTGTATTATTATTTTCTCACACCTGGTTTGATGTTTCCGGCCCGGCGCAAGAAAATCTATTATTAAAAGGTAGATGCCGCCATCAAAAGTGCTCACATCTATAATATTTTCCTGCCCGAAGGTAGTAAAAATTGAGATAACCTTCCTGCCCGAAAAATCGAATATTTCAACAAGGTCGATCTGATATTCAGAACACTTATCCAATTGGATGTTAAGGAAATCATTGGCCGGGTTTGGATAAATCCTTATGTCAGAATCAGTGGGATTGTATTCCTGAACCCTTGCAGGTGGGGGAGTAGTGCCCTCAAACCATGATAAACCACCGGAATAATTTCCAACGATCATATCGGGGTAGGAGTCGTTGTTCAGATACCCGACTGCAACAGCGCTTCTCAATCCCTCATCTATCCACAGATATCTTTTCATCACCAGCTTAAACGCACCATCCAGGTTGTTATCGATGCCGGTGTAGTAGTTAATATTCCCGAATTCAGAGCCTGCAAAAAGATGCGTATTCCCATCAGAATCTTTGAAAAAATGAGGAATACAATATCCATAAACAGAAAGATTCGGATCACGTACATCCACTTTTCCCAGGCTGTCAGTCGCCAGCGTGAATATTGGATTGGTGGAGGTACCGGTATTTTGATACCATGAAATTGTACCGTTCCGTTTTCCAATTACCAGATCCATCAACCCATCTGCATTCAGGTCGAATAGTTGTGGGGCGCTGAAGTATCCTGCATCTATGTTTTGATAATTGTAATTTGACAGCACAAAATTTACTGGCTCTCCGGTGGAGGCATTGTTTTCGAATGCAACCAGGTTGCCTTCGGCATTGCCGAGGAGCATGTCGGAATCATTATCACCATCCAGGTCACCAAAAGCAGGTACGGCCGCATAAAGCGGTTCCTCGCCGGGAAAGTAGGATGGGATATCCACCCAGTTTCTGTTGATGAGCCTGAATTGGGGCGATTGCAGTGTGCCCACATTTTCGAGCAGTGCCAGTTGACTGCGGTAATTGCAATAAAGGTTCATGCCCTGTCCGTAATAGGCCGAATCAAAATACCCAAAGTTGCCCACCACAATATCCATTAATCCATCGTTGTTGTAATCAAATAGCACCGGAACCGATCCGGCTCCGAAATCAAGCATATCCTCCTGGAAAAGCGCTTTGCTTTTAAGGTTGAATACCGGCCCGGATATATCATCCATATTCTGGTAAAACCAGATGTTGTTAATGTTTTGGGCCTTGACAAGACTGGGATCGAACGTAGAGACGATCATATCCCGTCTGTTGTCGTTGTTTACATCCAGGTAGTTCATCACTGGAAAGGAGAGCAAGTTGATGGGTATATCGTAAGCAGGATAGGTGAAGGTGTGACTGATCATGAATGCATCATCAGGCATACCTCCATTGATCAGAAGGGTCGGACTGCTGTAATCCACATCTCCGAGCAACAGGTCTAACAAACCATCGCCATTTTCGTCAAAAACCATAAAGGTGGAGCCGGTGTGGCGATCTTCCCTTTTTATGGCCTGATGATTGGGATCAGGATTGTTGAATTCAAAACAGGTATCAAGGTAAATAATGTTCGATTCCTCACTTTCGGCGAAGCGGCCCCAGCAGTTATCAGTTTTTCGGTAGATCAGCGAATCGGGTGTACCATACAATTCCATCGACTCGTTGAGGTGGAATTCTACGAAAGCGCCCAGGCCCCAGAACGACAGTATGTCGAGGTCACCGTCATTGTCTATATCTGCAATGGCCGGATAATCGGCATAGGTAACCAGAATATTGACGTATCCCGAGCCCTGGAAGGATTTCAGATAAGGGGATACAACCAGCTCGAAAGGTATCGCTATATTCCCGGTGTTTTTATACACCTTGATACCTGCAAAGCCTTTGGAATAGGTGAAGATGTCGTTCAACCCGTCCATATTGTAGTCGGCGAATATTACCCAGTCGTCGAAATGAGGAAGATTTTTGGCGAGTCCCGGAGAAAATTCATAAGATACCTCTCCTGCAATCCCAAGGTTTTTATAGCTAAGCGTTCGGTTACCATTTCGGTCGAAGATCACAAGATCTTTAATACCGTCATAATCCAGGTCAATGGCATTGAACTGGCAGGCATTGAGGCCGCCTGCCCAGGGATTAATGATCTGATCACCAAGACTGTCTTTTACAGGGATGTCATATTTCTTTTCGAAACCAAACGGAAGGTTGTATTGGGCATATGTTGATAAAAATGCCATGAACAGCATGGCTGCCACTGAAAGGAATTTTAATTTCATCGGACGGATCATGTGTTTTTGTGCAAATTTACATTTTTCTGCTTCAGAAATGCCAGTTTACACCATTACAGTTCCAAAGATTCTTCCAGGGCATGCCTGACTTGCCACGAGACAAGCGAGGAAATTCTTTGAAGGAAGACAAGATAGTCGAACAAAGTAATCCCGGAATATTTTAATATCGATACAAAACTATTATTTGCCCTATGAAAATGCAATTTGTCGTACACCCCTCAGATTTGTACAGATAAAAATTACGCGTATCTTCGTAAAAATTTCTCAACCTTACCTATTATGAATAAAAAATATATTTTTTTCATCTTTTGCTTGATAGCATGGATGGGATTGTATTCCCAGGGTCATCATCCTGAAAGGGAATTCAATAAATCAGTGGATGGTAAATACCTTGTGGATTCAACCTACATTTATCTTGGAAATACATTTGGCCAGTACTGGTTTAACTACCTTCGGTACAAGGTTACCGAAAGGGATCAGTACGGGAATTTTAAGAAAGCCTCCGATTTCGAATACGACACCATCAATGCGGTCTGGTACGAAAAGATGCGTTATGAAGCACAACATTATGACAGTAGCACCAGACGGCTCTGGTTAGGGCATACCTGGGATTCGAAAGCTGGTAACTGGAAGATGTCGGATTCGATTTATTCAAACCCTAATGGTTCTATTGAGATAAGCTGGTAT
>JABMQA010000652.1 GCA_013203545.1 Bacteroidota bacterium | reverse complement strand
TTTCCTGTCGAGGAACTGGTAGATAAACGATACATCGAGCCGGCTGTAGTTATGATCGTCTTCCACACCCTGTAACGAAAATATACCCGCCGGGAAACCTGATCCGAACACATAATTTGCGGAGATGTAGAATGGGTCGAGATTAACAAGGCCTGCAAGTTTTACCTCATGCCGCTGGTCCTGTGGCGCTCTCCGATAAATATTTCTGATCTGGTAATTAAAGTGCTCTTCAACTTTACTCAGCGTGTAGGCTATCCAGGCCTGGTGCCCGCGATACTCCTTTTGCAGCATGAGGTCGATCCCGTAACTCAGGCTTTTTCCTTCGAACACCCCTTCAATATTAAAGGCCTGAGAACGGATATAGCGGGTAAGCCCTGTTGTGCTTTTATAAAAACCCTCCATACTGAATGTAAAATCATTTCGATGATATGATGTTCCAAGCACCAGGTGCATTGCACTGGCCACCGGAACGTCATCGCCATTGCTCACCGCCCATAAGTAGCGGTAGTTTCCATACTCATCAACAACCGATGTTTTCACCACAAACTGGTTGTATATCCCCCAGGCCCCGTTTAATTTCCAGTCATCATGCATACTGATAGAAGCAGATATCCTGGGTTCGAAATACAGTTTTTGCATGTTGTGGGCGTAGTTCATGCGAAATCCGATTTTAAAATTTCCCTGCCTGCTATTGGTGATCACATTTTGAAAATACACAAAGGTACGGCGGGCCTCATGGTTGATGTTAACAAGGTTTACGTCAAAAGTATCTTCCACGAGTGTACTGTGGTTATATATGTATCCGGCACCTGCTTCAAATGTCTGGTTTTGCTGAAGTACAAACCGGTTGTCAACACTAACCATCACCTCGTCAAGACCATTGTCACTTTTCAGGTTCTGCAAAGGGTATATTTTATTTGTAAAATTGTGCCGGGCCCGGAAATCGTTTTTAAATACAGATTGTAAACCGGAATACGATACCAAAAAATTGGTGGTATTTCCCGTTGCCCAGGATTTCCCATAAAATACGGATCCTCCGGCCTGGCTATTTTCTTCTTCGGTATCCTTAAGAAGTTTAACGTTTTGGTAAGGTTCATTGATAGAGTAGGAGAAGTTGTCGTTACCACCGTAAAGGCTTACATAAAAAAGATCATTGTTGCCGGTTTGAGCTGAATATTTAATATTCAAATCCCGAAACATATAATCGGGAACGACGGTGTAAGTGACAAGATCGCCGTTGTTCGTTTCAGATTCCCTTCTCCCAAAAAGATTAAAATCTTCCGGGTTATAAAGGTCGTAGTAGGTCTGCCTGAACGAAACCAACAGGGTGCTTTTTTTTGACACAGGCAATTCAACCATTCCGTTCATGGTCATGTTATTTACGCAAAATTCAAATGACGGTTTTGGTTTGCCGCCATTTTTACCGGTAATATTCACAATTCCGCCAACCCGTTCACCAAAACGGGCATCGTAACCTCCTTTATACACTTCGATGTCTTTTGCCATTAATGGGTTGAAGGCTGAAATGTTGTCGTTGAAATTTTTGAGGCCATATATGGTAAAACCATCAAACATCACCTTACTGTGGCCGGCATAGCTTCCCCAGATGATCAGATCGTTGGTTTGTTCGCCTGATGCCAGTATCCCGGGTTGTAACCGTAGCAGGTTGAAAACCGAGTTATCCCCATATCCCGGTAAATAATTGGCCACTTTATGATTGAGTTTTTCCATACCGGCCTGCGTACCGATCTGGGTGGATTTTTCGATTGCTTTACCGGTAATCACCACTTCGTTGAGGCCAATAACCGAAGGGGCCAGGTAGAACATTTTATCTGATCCCACCTGGACGATGGTATCTAAAATGTAGTACCCGAGTTGGGAAACCCGGATGGAAAAAACACTGTCGGATTTTGAAATATGGGCAAAGCTCCCTTTTAGGTCTGTGGCACGGGCAATACCGTTGATGATGACATGTGAATAGGGCAGCGGTTCCGATGATGTTGCATCCAGAACCTGCCCGGAAAGGTGATAGACCGGTTCTTTTTTTTTCGGCTGCCGGATGGCGAAGATGATAAAAACATCCCCCGACTTCTCATAGGCTAGTGGAAAGCTCCCGATGATTTCTTTAATGGCTTCTTCTGCGTTGGGAAATGTTTTGGATAGTGTGACTTTGTACCCCGAAAGCAACTGGTCATCAAATGAAAATCCGATATCGTAGGTATCCCTGATTTCGACCAGGACTGAATTCAGGGGTTTATTATCTGCGTCAACCCTTATCCCCTGGCCAAATGCAAAGAATTGGACGAAAAAAACAAGTAATATTATGAAAAATGCCTTGTTACCCACAAATTTAATTTTGGACAATCAAATATTGGTCATCTGATTTTTTTACAAATGTAAGTCCAAAAGGTTTACAAATCAAATTCAAAACCTGTTCAACCGGCATGTCCTTCGAAAAATATCCGGTGTAAACCAGGTCGAGATGGGTATTGGTTTTGACGGCGACATTATATTGCCTCTCAATCTCACCAATAACAAGCATTAGCGGGGCTGAAGTAAAGTTAAACATGTGGTTGGTCCATCGGGTTGGCGCTTCAGGGTTTTCAAGTTTTTTAACCATGATACTGCCGGCAGGGTCAATCTCAGCATGGTAATTGGGGGTTAGGATGGCTTCCTCACTGGTTGACGATACAACTTTAACTTTCCCTGTAACACAGGTTACTTTATAGATATTGTTGCGTGCATAGATGTTGAAACTGGTTCCCAGGACAATGGTTTTACCGGCAGCGGACGACACTTCAAGTTTTCCGCCTTTGGCTATCCTGAAAAACCCTTCACCGCTAAAATCAATTTTTCGTGAGAAATTCCACCAGTAGGGATGGTAATTCAGGGTGGACTGGGCATTTAACTCAACCACCGATCCATCGGGTAAATTGACGGTAATATGCTGTCCCCTGGGATTGACAATTGTTTTGCTGTAAAACCGCATCACCGAAAATGTTCCCAGTAGAATAAGTACGGATGCAGCAATTGTCGTAACAAATCTGTTTCTGAAAAAGCGAATTTTAGTAGCTTCCGGCTTCTCTTCGAGCTTACCGGCCAACAGTTCCCAAACATCCTGCCTGCTTTTGTCGAAGGGGATTTCAATCTTCGAAAAGAACAATTTCTCATTCTCTTGCATGGTAGCCTGATTGTCGATATGTTCGCTCCTGTTATTCATTATCTTTTCAAAACATCTTTTAAATATGCAAGTGCCAGTGACATTCTTTTTTCAACTGCTTTAATACTCAGATCAAGCGCATCAGCTATCTCCTGATATTTTAATCCGTCCATCCTGCTCATTAAAAAAACGATCCTTTGCTTCTCCGGCAAATTCTTAAGTGCCAGCTCATAATTATTTTTCAGTTCTTCAAATTCCATCTGGTCTTCCGGGGATTCATCTGTTGTTTCAGGTTTAATATTCAGTTTAATATTCAATTCGGTTTTTTGTCTTCTGTATGTGCTCACAAACAGGTCGCCGGCCATTTTAAACAGGAGCCCTTTGGTTTTGTCAGGGAGCGGCATGAGTTGCTTTTCCCAGAGCCGCATAAAGGTTTCCTGTGCAATGTCGGTGGCCATTTCGGTATCGCCCGATCTGTAATAGATATAGTTACGAACTGCATCAAAATGGTTCTCGAATATCTCCTTGAAATTTGCCCTTGTCAAGTTTTCTTATCTTAATGTAACAAATGTAAAAGTAGAAAATATTCCCAACATCTTTTATTTTGAAAAGGACATTCCCGGAACAAATCGACCGGGAACATCCTGAATTAACAAATCAAATAACTTTTATCGTAAGTAAATGGTATGGGTTTTCCCGTCGATGGTAACCGTGGCGATATTGTCGCATTCGCCATCACCGTAGTCCAGTAGCCTTACCGGGCGGTTTTCGGGTGTGATTTCCACAGATCCTGACACAAAATACCTGCATCCTATTTCCCTGCGCAGCGGAATGATTATCTCCCGTGCCCAGCTATAGCCTGCGGGGCCAACGCCACTGGCACTTCCGGTGATCAGGTACACATCGTCCCACCTGGGACGTGTTCCGTATCCTTCGATCCACTCACGTGCTTTGAAAGCATTCCAACTGATGGTGCCACTATTTTCGGATTCGTCTGCAAATGTGATCAACCCTACAACTTCGACGGTAAAATACATATTTCCATTTCCGTTGAACCCGTGATTGGTAGCCACCCTGCTGCCTTCAACCTTGTTGTCGTTCACATAGTAATTCTCAAACCCATGGGTAATTACAGTTCCGGGTTCGATGTACCTTCCGGTGAAGGTGACGATGATTTTTCCGCGCCTGTAGCGCCCATCGTTGCAAAGGCAGTTTACTTCACCAAAATCGATGATCAGTTCATGCGGGAAAACAATGGTATCAAGTGTAACAGTGGCACAGTCGCCCAGGTAATACTTGTCGCCCTCACTTGATTTAAAGGCGCTTGAGCCCAGGTCGTAGGCCTCGTCGGCAATGTTGCCAACATCGTTAAAAATACCTTCGGCAAGGGCATCATACTGTGATGTGGTAGTGTCGGTGTCTTGGATTACGGCTTCGTCATCTTTTTTGCAGGAAGTCATCAGCATTGCTGCAATTGCGAGGCCAAGTAGTGCTGAAATCAAATTGAATCTTCTCATGTTTTTTAAAATTTAGAATTAATGATTTATCTGTTTTACAACTCATGACCGCATGAAATGCAAAATACCCTACTTTAATTTGAAAATATATTATTTTCTTAGAAGCTGTCTAAAAATGATTTTTATATTTGATTAGCCTCGTCCTTCAGAGACTGTGTGAAAACATTTCGAAATTTGACTGGCACCGGGATTTATTCCTGTGGACAGAAT
>JABMQA010000651.1 GCA_013203545.1 Bacteroidota bacterium | reverse complement strand
TACATAAAATATAATTTCCATATCCTCAGAAATCGGTATAAGTTTATTCCCGGTGATTCCAAATGCAGTTAAAACGATTTGCTTTTCATCTTCTTCCTGAATAAAAGACAAATTCAATTCCAGATCCCGTATATTCAATTCAGATGAGGATGATTTATACTTTTCCGAACCTGAAAAAGTGGATTCAAAGGATACGGATCCATCGTAAATGCCCTGGTCGAATTGATCGCCTGATACCAGGAAGGTGGCGATGCCATTGTCATCAGTGTAACCAGTACCCAGAAGGATACTTCCTGTGTCGGCTAACATATTGAATTCCACAGGTAAATCGGAAAGAACAACATATTGCTTTCCTTCCCTGGCTTTCAAAGTGGCCTTTAATAATCGTTCGCCGGGCCTCTTAAAATATTCCAGGTTCATGCGCGGTTGGACTGTCTTATTATCCTGTGCCGGAGCCTGAATAAACAAAATAACAAAGGCCGGAAGCAGTAAAAATATGCCTAATTTGTTTTTAAAATATTTCATATTTGCAATAAATCATAAGGTTAATCATTACTTTTTGCTTAGTCATCAGGTTTTTTCGGTTCCCGGATTATCATTTCTCACCTGCTTCATCATGCGCATCAGTTTTCGCTCCTGTACTTTTTTCCTTAAACTATTGTAATCTTTCTCTTCGGTTATTTTCATTACAGGTATGATGGGAATAAACTTCGATATCAGAAAAAACAGGAGAAAAAACATCCCTATCCCGGCAACAGTCAGAACCCATTCGACCCATGTGGCTGAATAATTAACAAATTCAGGCCGAAGATCATGATTCGGCAACAAGGGCGCTTCAAGGGTTGGAATGATAATAAGATATCGTTTAACCCAAAGTGCAATAACGGCAATCAAGGATGCGAATGCAATCGAATTTATATTTCTGAACCTTGGAACGCCGACTACTATTATTGGTAACAAAACACCTATATATGCAGCAAAAAAGAACCACCACCAATAATCGGCAGGATCAAAAAGCCTGTGCAGAACTTCCATATCCCATTTAACAGATCCGTACCAACTGGTAAGGTACTCACTAAATGTAAAGTAACCATAGAGAGCTCCAAGTATAATAAGAATGTAACCCAGATAATTGAAATGGATTTTAGTAATGTATGCCTCAAGCTTGTAGACTTTTCTGAATACCCACATAACTAAAATCAGGACACCCGTACCTGAATACACGGCTGCTACAACAAAATATGGGGCAAAAATAGTGCTATGCCACCCCGGGCGCAAGGTCATACCAAATATCCATGCCAACACGGAGTGAACAAGTATGGCCAGGGGTATTATGATAATGGATAACAAATCGGTAGCCCGCCCCAGTAACTCTTTTTGTTTTGGGGTTTCATTATAGCCAACTGATAGAACCTTATAGAGCCAGTTTCTCCACCTGGCAACCTTCACAGGGTTGTCCCTTAGCAAGGCAAAATCACGGATGGTTGCCAGGTAAAGAAATATAATGCTCCCCGACAGATAGGTAGTAATTGCTATTACATCCCAGGTAATGGGTGATTGTATCCTGCCAAATAATAATAAATTTTGGACCCTGTCAAGCCTGCCCATACAGAGAAGGATATAGGTTGGGCCAATAATGGTTGATACCACGGTAATAATTTCGGCCATCCGGATAATTGGTGAGCGCCATGGAACCCTTAAAAGATGTAATATTCCAGAAATCAATGCGCCTGCATAGCTGATCCCTATAAAGAAAATAAAATTGGCTATATACAGTCCCCAGACAACCGTATCCCTCATTCCTGTAACAATATGGCCTTCGGTAAGTTGAACCCAAAGTGCATACAGGCCGGCCAGAAAAACAATGATCAGAATTACCAGGAAAACAATCCCCTGTCTGCTCATTGAATCCAACTGCGGTATAAATTTATTAAGTGTGCGTTGTGTTTTACTATCGATTTTCATCTGTTTAAAATTTTATTTCATGTTGCATGTCAGACAATAACAGCCATATTTATTTCATCAATTGTGTATGCTGAGAAGGCCTGCAGTAATTAAACATCAGTATTCCGGCAATCCGGATCTAATCCATAATCTTCGCTTCTTTTTTATACAAGGCAACCTCTTCTTCACTTAAATCTTTAAATCCTACCTCATAATCGAATAACCTGTTTACCGCGGGTAAATAATACACACTTGGCTCGGTTCCAAGTTCCTCCATAAACCTGTACGCTGTCCTGTCGTTAAGCAATTTTTTAAAACGTAAAGTTTCGTTTCCGTTTGTAACAGTATCCAGGTTTTTGTCGCCATAATAAAATACCCCATTGGGACAAGAGGTTACACAAGCAGGTAGCTTACCCTGTCTGACCATATCCGGGCAAAAATCACATTTACTTACAGTGCCAATTTTACCTGGAACACTTGTCTCAGGTGAGTAGGATTTGTTAGGATCCGTAATCTTAACTTTGGGCTCTTTCCAGTTAAATACCCTTGAAGAATAGGGACATGCTGCCATGCAGAATTTGCATCCGATACACCGTTCATTATCAATCAATACAATTCCATCTGAACGTTTAAATGTGGCGCCCACCGGGCAGACTTTTACACAGGGTGGATTGTTACAATGCAGGCAGGGTTTGGGAAACCAGTATGGGCCCGTGTCATCATTATCCCGCATGAGGTATATCTTGATCCATTCGATGTCAGGAGGGACAAAGTGCATTTTCTGACACCCCTGTATGCACTTTCGGGCATTTCTGCATTTGGCCAGGTCAATTACCATGACCATCTTCTTATTGCCAATCCCCTTCCTGGCTTCTTCGCTTGAAACATGATGCGCACATACGTGTTCTTTATCAACCTCCACAAGCTGGCCATCGGTTGTAAGTAATTTTACTTTTTCCCCTGAAGCATCTCCTGCTTTGCTTTTTACGGTAAGCAACGATGCGCTTAAAACGGAACCTGCGCCGGCCACAAGTCCGTATTTGAGAAACCTTCTTCTTGATTTTCCATTATCTTCATGAACCTGATTGTTCTCTCTTTTTTTCATAATTAATTTATAGTGGTACCTGTTTACTTGAAAGTAGGGTCAAAAGTAAAGGATATACTAATCG
>JABMQA010000650.1 GCA_013203545.1 Bacteroidota bacterium | reverse complement strand
GGCACACTTTTTCTGGATGAGATTGGCAATCTCTCCATTTCGATGCAAAGTAAAATTTTAACGGCATTGCAAAACAGGGAAGTTACACCTATCGGAACCAATCAGCCTACCCCCATTGACATCAGGCTGCTTTCGGCAACCAACAAAGATCCGATTGAACTCATCAGCAATAACCTGTTCAGGGAAGATCTCTATTACAGGATTAACACTGTGCAGATTAAGGTTCCACCATTGCACGATCGCGATCAGGATACTTTGCTGCTGACGGAGCACTTTCTGAATATCTATACCAGGAAATACGACAGGGCCGGATTAAAGATCAGCAACAGGGCCATCACAAAGCTGGTTGAATACAACTGGCCGGGAAACATCAGGGAATTGCAGCATGCCATCGAAAGTGCGGTTATCTTTTCTGAATCCGGAATCATCCAGCCCGATGACCTGCTTATGCGGCAGAAAGTACAAGAACCATCAAGGGGGGAATCACTCCTTCTTTCCGATGTTGAAAAAGCCACTATTGCCAGGGCCATTGATAAGTATAAAGGAAACTACACAACGGCTGCCACCGAATTGGGAATTTCAAGAACAACACTCTATTTAAAAATCAAAAAGTATGATCTATAACCGTTTCTATTTCCAGATACTGTTCAGGTCGTTTGTTCTGGCAATCACCAGCTTGGTTTTTGCCCTCCTGGTGATTGAAACCTCCCGTTTTTTTACCATCATATTTTTCGGGTTACTTTTTATGGCCGAAATCATATGGATTATCCGATACCTCAACACCACCAACAGGAACCTGGCGAAATTCCTCTTGTTTCTGCAGGAAAATGACACTTCACTTGCCTTCTCTAAAGAAAATGTTGAGAAAACCTTTAAAGGATTACACCACAGTTTTAATGAAATCAACGAGGGGATAAGAAACCTCAGGATACAACGGGAGCAAAAATCGCAGCAGTTAAAATTTGTAATCAACCATCTCAAAGTGGCGATTATCGCCTTCTCCGATCAGGGGCAAATAGAGTTGATTAATAATGCAGCCCTAAAGTTGTTTGCTCCTGAAGAAGCTGAAGGCATTTCTAACCTGAACCGGCTTGATGAAAACTTACTCACATTTTTAAAGGGGCTCATGGTGAATCGCCAGGAAATTTTTCACCACAAACCTGGCAATCCGGAGTCACAACAATTTTCAAGCAAGGCATCGGAGTTTAAGTTGGGAGATCAGGTGATCAAACTGGTTTCCTTACAAAATATCACACCCGAACTGGAACAAAAAGAGGTGGAATCGTGGCACAAACTCATCCATGTACTGGCGCATGAAATTTCCAACTCCCTAACCCCTATCACATCTCTTGGCCACAACATCACAAAACGGATGGAGAAATATATGCCGGGAACGGGTTCTGATATTCAACTTCCTGAAAAGACCGGAGAAGAAATTGTTAGAAGCGCCAACCTGATCAGCGAAAGGGGCATGGGCCTGATTGAATTTGTAAAGAGCTATAAAAGCTATGCAGTAATGCCTGAACCAGATATGCAGACAATCCTGATAAGCAAGTTGATTGAAAATACAAAGCAATATTTTAACGAAACACTGACAGGTAAAAACATCCTGTTCAATTCAGTTGTGGTTCCTCCCTACCTGGTTTTGCGTGCGGATAAAAAGCTAACAGACCAGATGATCATCAACCTTATTGGCAATTCCATTCAGGCGCTTGACGGAAAAGAGAATGCTTCAATTAATATTTTGGCCTATGTTGATGCGGAAAAGGATATTATACTGGAAATTTCCGACAATGGTCACGGTATTCCGAAGGATGTTCTCGACAAGGTTTTTATACCATTTTTTACAACCAGGGAAAAGGGTACGGGGATTGGTTTGAGTATATCCAAGAACATCATGCATCTTCACAAAGGAAGTATCAGGATAAATTCGGAGCAGGGAGAAGGGACTAAGGTTACATTGAAATTTCATGGTTAATAAAAATTAAAAAATAGTATGTGTGTTACAATATTTAAACTAATACTAAAGTATATTTGGGACATTATCCCCCTATCTTTGTGCCATATGGCCATAAGAAATGTTGTGTCTATATTTGTTCTTTGACGTATTGTTCAATAATGTTAGAGACTCTGTTTCGATGGC
>JABMQA010000649.1 GCA_013203545.1 Bacteroidota bacterium | reverse complement strand
CTCTGAGGAAAATCTCATTGTAGGTTCAGCTGCCATATTTTCAAGAATATGATCTTTATTTGCTTTATAGCTTGCCAAATACTCGCTATCGTCACCCGGAGATGTAATCTTATAATAATTTCCTTGCCTTTAAAAAGTTTTTTAACAGACCAATAAAAGAAGAATCTATCTCGGTCGCCTTAATTTTAAATAGTGCTTCCATTTCGTATCTTGTTTTTCACAAAGTAAATATCTTATAGTGTTGGCAGTACAAAAATTATTGTTGAGTTGTTAGGTTGTAAGCATTGAATATAATCAACATTGACTTATTTCTGGTGTGATTTGCGGTAAACTCATGGCTATTTTTACCCGCTATCTGGCCACTTAAAGACTTTTGTTACTATTGGGATTTGTATCGCATCGCTGTTAGGAACCATGGACAATTGCGTCCCGATAGGGATCGCATAGGCGTTAACTTCGTTTAAAAAGCAGTTGTAAACATCTGGTTGTTAGTAATTAATTTCAATATAATGCTATAATTCATTAATAAAGAAGCTATTTGCAGTTAATTAATTTGACTAAAAATTAATGATAAAAACATAACTACAAATAGCATGGTAAAATTACAAAAAAAAACTTTTATGGAGAATGTGCTTTCAAAATTGAACGTGGAACAGAAAGCAAGGGAAACCAAGTTCTATAAAGCCTCTCCAAGAAAGGTAAGTATTACAAATTTGATGTTGAGCTTTTTCTCCATGGCCTTGACAGGCAAAAATGGGTATTCCAAATGGGCCGAGCACCTTGCAATATTAATAGGAGATACTGTTTCAAAAGTAGCGATATGGAAACGGATGAATAAAGAGCAAGTAGATTGCTTACATACGATATTGGAAGAAGTCTTTAAAAATAAGGTTTATCAACATTATCTCTCAAGTAAAAAAATATTGCCCTGTTTAGCCCATTTGGAGAAGTATATTTACAAGACAGTACAATCATTTCCTTACCTGATGAATTATATGAGTTTTACAAAGGTAGCGTATCAAAAGGGAAACAGAAATCCAGTATTAGAATACAAGCAGTTTATGGATTGTTATCAGGATGTTTTAGGGGATTTGATTTATCCAGCTTTTCAAAGAATGACCAAAGTGCATCACAAGACATAGTTAATCTATTAAATCCCGGCGATCTAATCATCCGGGATTTAGGATATTTTGTATTGAAGGCATTTAAAGCAATAGATTCAGTCAAAGCATTTTTTCTGAGCCGTTACCGCTATGGTGTAAATATTTATGATGCTAAAACAGAAGAACAAATACCTATATCAAAAATTTTGAACAAAGATATAGTTGATATTGAAGTATTGATTGGGGCAAGTGAAAAGCTAAAATGCCGATTAGTTGCTGTTAAACTTCCCGAACACATTGCTGCTGAAAGAAGAAGGAAAGCTAAAAATGACAGGGACAAACGATTAAATCACAGTAATGAATATATGGAATCGTTATCATGGTCAATTTTTGTGACAAACATAGATAAGCAGGTATGGTGTCATGAAAAAATAATACAGGCTTATAAAATCAGATGGCATATTGAAATAATATTTAAAGGATGGAAAAGTCATTTCAATATTGCCACCTTGGTTCCGCCACCCCCAAAGTCAAACCAAAAACAAAAAAAATATTTAGAACAATACAAATACCGAATAGACTCAGCAATATTTATGATGCTGATTTTTATTATTTTGTTTCAGATACATGTTTACACAAGCCTTGTTTTTAGAGTATTCAACAAATACAACAAACAAATAAGCCTACTAAAACTTTGCTCGTATTTGGCAACACACAAGCTGAGGATATTTAGTTGTGAAACCATAGAGGAATTAGAAACGGAAATCGCATACTATACAACATTTGAGAAAAGACGAAAAAGGAATAATCATTTAGAACTATTCATGAAAATATTTGATTATCAACGCATATGATAATAAAGTTAACGCTATGCGATAGGGAGGGTCGCCTTGTTACTACCTTCGGAGTCAGCGAGACTTCCGGGCCTTCGTCCCCGATAGTTATCGACAATCTGCCATGTGTTCCAGCTTGCTGCTATACAAGAGCCACCCTCCTCTCTCCCTAAGAATCTTCGTATTGATGGACACGTTTCCTTTTTCTCACAGTATTGCATAAAAATCCTTCCACTCAGGGTTTGTTTTGATTTATGAGGTCGATTTTCGATTGCATGGAGCGTTTTAAGGATGGAATGAAGGAGCGATTGATCGTAGTGTGCCAATCGGAATTTCTTTTCGTGGCCCCGGAACAATGACTATTCTTTCCCCATTGGCGAATTTTTGATGGCTACCACGCTGGCTTTTCCAATAAAATCCATGGGTTCCCATTATTTTGATAACCTTATCTGATGAAGGTAGCTTTGTCATCAAACGGCCAGGTTAATTTCACCAAGAAACGTTTCATTAATTTGCTGATAGTTTCTTAAGACTTGCTCATCATCGAAATACAGCTCAAGGGCTTCCTTAAGATTTTTTGTTGCTTCTTCGATTGTACCTCCGAAACTTGAAACATCAACATTGAGACTTTGTGATATGTAATATTTTCCTTCTTTGTAAATAATATATTTGAATGTTTTCATGATTCATGTGTTTTTGTAAAGATAGTTGACAAATTGATGTTGATTCTCATATTTTTCAATTTTTAAAGTCCCTTGTGAAATTTTGACTTTTTCAATTTCAAGTGATGAAGCCTTCTGCACCGGTGATGAAGGCGTGTTTGATTTCGGTTTGGGTTTTCAAATGGGCTTTCTGCATGGGTTAAACAGTTTGCTTCGTCGTTCCGCTTGCCCCGATAACTATCGGGGGAACTCCTCGCAAAGACTGTTGTTACTATTGGGTTTTGTATTGCATCGCTGTTAGGAACCATGGACAATTGCGAGAAGGGCCGCCGTGTTGTAATTTGCAGAGACAGAATTAAATCCGGCCCACCGAAGCAATCCGCCATGCATTCCGACTTGCTGCCATGCAAGTACCCGTTTTCATTTAAACGTTCTGCTAATTTGAAACAGTTTGCCACGGGCTTCCGTCCAGCGCCGCAGGCCTGTGCGGGAGGAAGGCCTCGCAAAAACCGGTGTTACTATGGAGTTTGGTTTCGTGTCGCTGCTATGTAGCATGGCCAATTGCATCCCCCTAAAAAGTCCCCCATTCAGGTTTAATGAAGGAGATTCGAAATCATTGTTAATGCTAATAATGGGAATAACATGAAATAATAAGAACTGAGGTATCTGTTGCAGCGTAAATAAGTCGGTGTTCTCTGTCTATTCTCCTGCTCCAATAGCCTTTGAACTGATGCTTTAAAGCTTCAGGTTTTCCAATCCCATCAAAGGGATTTCTTAAAATATCTCTGATAAGATCACCAATTCTTAAAGCCATTTTACGATCAATTTCAATCCATTCCCGGTATTCATTAAAAGCATCTGGTACAAATTCAACATTTCTCATACCAGATCGTCAGCCTTTAATGTAATGACTTGTTTTTTTGCTTCATATACAGCGATTCTATCCTGAAGGGTTTGTGCAAAAACCGGATTACCTAAAATGTAATCAGTCTCATCAGCTGCTTGAATGGTAATTTCGACTGTTTTATGAGGGAAAAGTTTCTTAATTCCCTGGATAAAATCGGTCGTAAGTGCATCGGTATTTATTTTGATTGTCGTTTCCATAATTAATCATTTTTACAAAGTTAAGCGATTTGTTTTAACAATAAAGTATCTTCCTGAAAAGGCATTTTTGTAGTTCATGTTTCTGTGTCTGTCAATTCTGTCTTGATGGGTGCTGGTTTCTCAGGTATAAAGTACCGCGTAGCTTTTGTCCCGCAGTGCCTTTGTCTTGCTCTTGCGGGATGCTTAAAAAAGCTACGGAATCAAAGATTCCTTGTTTTTTGGCATTTGAGGTGATATATGTAAGTATTTTTTGGGCATGGTTTCAATTTTGCAAACTGCTAATTTGGATCAGTTTGGCACTCCGCCAGTGGGCGGACAAGGGGTCGCTGTAGAGAAACTTTCGGAGCTACAACTAACTCCGGGCTTCTGCCCCCGATAGTTATCGGGGATCTGCCCTGCATTTCGGCATGCTGCCATGCGAGTACCAGTTTTCATATTAACGTTCTACTGATTTGGAGCAGTTTACCATGGCCTACCTTCCAGCGCCGCCGGCCAACGTGGGAAGGTCTCGCAAAGACCGTTGTTACTATTAGGTTCTGTATCGCATCGCTGCTATGGAGCATGGACAATTGCGAGAAGGCCCGCCGTAGAGAATCTTCCGGAGTCATTGGCACTTCCGGGTCTTCGTCCCCGATAGCTATCGGGGATCTGCCATGCTTTCGAACTTGCTGCCATGCAGGCACCCGTTTTCATTTAAACGTTCTGATAAGGTGAAACAGTTTGCTGCGGCCTTCCCTCCAGCGCCGCAGGCCATCATGGGAAGACCTCGCAAAAACCGTTGTTACTATTGAGTACTGTTTAAACTTGATGTAACGACCAAGCCTTTATGTGAACAAAGTGGGTTGAGTGATCAAAGTCTAAAATAAATCTGAATGCGTTCCGGTTCTTGTTAACCATATTTCATTTTCCTTTGGAAAGACCTTCCAAATAAGAAGCCAGTCTGATTTGATATGCGCCTCCCAATATCCTGAATAATCACCTGCCAACTTATGTGATTTATGTTCAACCGGGAGTTCACCAAAACTTTCCAGAACTGAAATCATGCTTTTTAACAGACTCATTTCGTATCTTCTCCTTTTAAGTCGTTTAACATCTTTCCTGAAACCGGAGGTATAAACAAGCGTAAACATTAGATACCAAGTTGTCCAAAGAGTTCATTTGAGTCTTTAACCCTGATTCCTTTTCGCTCTTCAACATCATTTATTGCCTTGATGGTTTCCTCATTTGGTATCTTTTCCTCAACAATACGGGCATCGATATTCATTTTCCTAAATAATCGTGATAAAAAACTTGTTTCAGACTTTGATTTAGGCTTTATAATAATTGTTGTCATGACATGAAGTTTAAAACAAAAGTACTAAAACTTATTTATTAGCCTCTTTATAATCCAAAACAACTCATTACTTGATTTAGATCCATTGGCCTGCCTCATTAGTTCACTTTGTCCGCTTTACTATTAAACTGATGTGACAAGCAAGACGGACTTCTGTATTCCTCCACTACCCTGCATGCCAATCATTAAAATCAGCAAAAGCATTTCCTTTAAATACAATATCTCTTTTCACAGCCTATGACTTTTTAACAACATAGTGGTGAAATTGCTCTGAGGAAAATCTCATTGTAGGTTCAGCTGCCATATTTTCAAGAATATGATCTTTATTTGCTTTATAGCTTGCCAAATACTCGCTATCGTCCCCCGGAGATGTAATTCTTATAATAATTTCCTTGCCTTTGAAAAGTCTTTTTACTGACTCAATAAAAGAGGAATCTATCTCGGTTGCCTTTATTTTAAATAGTGCTTCCATTGCGTATCGTGTTTTTCGCAAAGTTAATATCTATTAGGGTTGGTTGAACAAAAATTGTAATTAAGTTGTCGGGTGTGGGTATTGATTATTGTCGAATTTTGATTACTTCTGGTTTGGGTATTCAAATTTGCCTATTGCAGGGGTGAAACAGTTTGCCACAGCCTTCCTTCCAGCGCCGCAGGCCTGTGCGG
>JABMQA010000059.1 GCA_013203545.1 Bacteroidota bacterium | reverse complement strand
TATCATAAATTGGTGAAAACTGCAAAGCCTGGGGCGAATATCCCGCAAAAGCGGTTTTTTTTCAGGCTTTGCTGAAAAAATCCAGACCTTTTATTGTTTCAAAACTTTCCAAAGCCAAAAACCTTATTCCGCCTTCGGTTCCAATACAATTCCAAATTCGATAATTCCGGGCGTAAAATATTTGGTCATCAGGTTTTCGATCTCGAATCTACAAACGCCAGCCTTTTGAAATTTCAAGCCTTCCCGCATTGTTACAATCCGTGTAAACAGGCCATCCGTCTCCTTACCCAGGTAAATCCCGTTGCGGTCCCTTAAAATAATGTTATAATCTTTGATGCGCTCCTCACCCGAAGGGGTGTTCATCACCACATTCACCGAAAGGGCATCCGAAGGAAAGGCCTCCGTATGAAGCACAACCATTTTAATATTATAATACAAGTCGGGATCCTTGATGGGGAAATCAAAGTTGAGCGGATCGAACCTTTCCCAAACAGCTTCATTAAATGTGTGTACCCTTGTAACCGGTTCCATGCGGTTGCATGAAAACAATGGAAACATCAGGACAATTGTAAAAAATAATGTTTTTCTCATTTTTATATTGATTTGTAAAGTGCTTGAACAATAATTAAAATAATGATAACCCATGCCGTTGCCCCTAAAAATGATATGACCAGTGAATTATTAGATTTGATTTTCATGAAGGGAAACAGTAAAACCCTTCCGAAAAATCCTCTTCTCTGCACATAATAATTGGCTTCTATACAAAGATTCTGTGTCTTACCAGCGGCGCGGAATTTTTTCCAGAGCCACTCGGCGGTTAAACCATAGCTGGCAAATAGCAGTAAAAAGAGACCCAGTATGTTCACCAGCAATAGCTCAAACTCTGTAATCTCATCAAAAACAAAAGCATAGGCATAAATAAGAATAAATATACCGGCGGTGATAGCGAAATAGTAAAGAATTTTCTTCATTTTTGTGATTCGATTTTGGGTGCAAAATTAATGGAAATTTATGATGTCGAAAAAAGGGGCGAAATTTTATGTGGTATGGAAAGGGGTAAAACCCGGGATTTACAATACCTGGGCTGAATGCCAGCAACAGATCAAAGGATTTGAAGAGGCGCGGTATATGTCATTCCCAAATGAGGGGCAGGCCAAAGTAGCTTACAAAGGAAACATGTGGAATTACCTGGGCAAGAAGAAACCGGTCAGCCCGGTTGGGAAAGACCCTGCAACCGGAAAAATACCTGTCTGGGCAAGTCTTTCGGTGGATGCCGCATGTAGCGGAAACCCCGGCATGATGGAATACCAGGGCGTAAACACCACAACAGGAAAGCGCATTTTCCATGGAGGCCCCTACCCCGAGGGCACCAACAACATCGGCGAATTCCTGGCCATCGTGCATTGCCTGGCCCTGCTAAAGCAGAAAGGAAAAAGAATCCCCATCTACACCGACTCGAAAACAGCCATGTCGTGGGTAAAGCACAAGCACGCCAAAACCAAACTGGAACCTACCACCAGAAATAAAAAGGTGTTTGAACTGATCGACCGTGCCGAGAAATGGCTTAAAGCCAACACCTGGGATATCCCCATCCTGAAATGGGACACCAAGAAATGGGGTGAGATCCCGGCGGATTTCGGGAGGAAATAGACGAAACAGCATGGCCATCCCCCTTTTTGAAAAGGGGGGCATGGGGGATTAGAAACCAACATATCAAAACATTTTTCCATGCATGCATCGGTGGCATCCCTACCTCGAAACAACTATCTTTCCTGTTCCCGTCTCACGCCGTGCGATGGTATCGTCCTTCTCTTCCATCCATGAATTGATACTTTCCTCGAAACAACAATATTCTTCGTTCCGGTTTCCTCCCCCTGACTGATACCTGCAGAAAAGCTTGGTTAAAGTTTAATATTAATTTCGTATTTATTACTATTTTTGCTATTAAATATAACAAGCATGAACGAAATCATATTTATTGTTGAAGAAGCCCCTGAAGGTGGATATACTGCTAAAGCATTGGGCGAAGGCATTTTTACAGATGCTGATACAATGGAAGAATTGAAAGTGATGGTAAGGGATGCGATTCGTTGTCATTTTGACAAAGACGACATCCCCAAAGTTATCAGGCTTCATTTTGTAAAAGAAGAAACCATTAGCATGGCTTCATGAAAATTCCAAGAAACTTAACTGGCAGGGAATTAGTACGTTTATTAGTTCCCTTCGGATATAAGATTACCCGTAAGACAGGTAGCCATATACGTTTGACAACAGAATTAAGCGGCATACATCATATCACGATACCTGATCATAATCCAATTCGCATCGGTACCCTTTCCTCAATATTAACCGAGATTGCGTTTCACTTCAATTTAACAAAAAATGAACTGGTAAAGCAACTTTTCGGATAACTTTACATGGGAAACCCTGACAGGGTTTGCGCAAAAGGCACTCCGTCGGGGGGATACTGAGGCGGGTTTTATCATCTGGTCAATCGTAGTTATCTCAACCTCGAAACAACAATTTTCTTCGTTCCCGTCTCCTCTCCGATCACATACCTGCAAAAATAAACTCCGGGGTGCACACGATCACCTTCCTGATTTTTTAAATCCCAGACTATCTCCTGACCATCCTCCATCATTTTTCCATTTAAAATCACCTTCACCAACCTACCCTTGAGATCACAAATCGAAATTAGTGATTTTGATGGAACTTTTAACGCAATGTTAAAAGTAACCTGTTCCAATGCCGGGTTGGGAAAAGCTGTGATTCTACCGGAACCCTGATTTTCGATTTCATCTATATCACTAATGGAAAGGTAGAGTTCCCGTGTCTGGTTTATAGCCACGCCTGTCTCAATATATTTTATCCCATAATTCCAAAAAACCACCAATGAATCCACAACATCTGCATCGCCAAGGCCGAAAAACTGTATCAACTCATTCTGGCCGCCCTGCCCTCCACCTGTCTGTGCGCTCACCTCACGCATCTGCATCAGGGGTTGTCCAAAAACTGTCGCATACATGTAAATCCGGCTGCCGATGCCATTAACGTTATGCCAATTCTGTTCAATTTCTATCCGTACCTTGAGCCAGTTATTGTTATTGCCATTGTTAAGAAAAAGGGAGTTGTTACCACTGAAGTAATTGTTTTTTGCTGTGAATATATCCAGGTCGCCATCATCATCAATATCAGCCCAGGCAAGGCCTTCGGTGTAGCTACCATCGTTTACGAATTCGTTGTCTTCCACTTTTGTAAAATTTCCTGATCCATCATTGTTAAAAAGGAGATTATCCCCATCATATCCACCCACCGCAAGATCAAGGTCGCCATCTTTGTCGTAATCGCCCCAGGCGCTCCCCGATGACCAGGTGGCGTCATTTACCAGTGGGCTATCGGTTATTTTGGTAAAAGATCCATCGCCATTGTTGATGTAAAACCAGTTCTCATACATACCCAGTTGCCCGGTTGAAACGAACAGATCCATATCGCCATCATTGTCGGCATCGCCCCAACTGGCACCGGAACATTTCGACACATCAGTTGCGAAGGGCTCATCCACTACTTTTGAAAAGGTTCCGTCCTGGTTGTTGCGATACAGGCAACTGGCCGTACCCGAGTTGGCCACATACAAATCGGGGTAAGCATCGTTATCATAGTCCCCCCAGGCGCATCCGCTGGAATTGGCAATATCATTTGCGATTTCCCCTGTTGTAATCTTCTCGAATTCTCCTGCACCCAATCCCCTGTAAAGAAAATTTTTCTGATCCCTGTTAACCACGTACAGGTCAATCTGCCCATCCAGGTCATAATCTGCCCATGCCGCCCCTACGGATTTTCCACCGTCATTTACCACCGGGCCATTGGTTATACACCTTTTGGTACCCATGGTGTGGGGCCGGATGGCAGTGTCTATGCATACAACCGCAATGGCGAAATTATCAGGATTGATCCGGGTACCGGCGAAATACTGAATACCTAAATTCCCGTCCTTTATGGTGATGGCAATTCGCCCCGAATGGCCATCGATGCGGCCGGAAGAATTTTTGTGACCAACGGCGGGTTCAACGATGGGATGCTGTTCTCTTTCGATCCCGATCTTACCGGGCGTTGGTCGGAAGCTGTATTCCGTGTGAATGTAGGCGGACCGGCCATTGGAGTCGATGGAACCATGGTGGTTTGTGGTGTAGGTACTGATGTACGGGCATACAAGGGTGAAGGTGTGCCGGAAACAACTTTTACCAAAGTTATGGATGGTGATGTAGTGAACGACGGCGGTTGGAACTACGGCATGGTATGGGCCGATTTTAACAACGACAATTACCCTGATTTGTTCGTTACCAATAACGACTCCAACAACGGCAAACTCAACTTCCTATACATGAACAACGGCGATGGTACTTTCGAAAAAATCACCGAAGGACCGGTGGTGAATGATGGGGGAAGTTCTTATGCCGCAACTGCTATAAATATTAACGAAGATGGTTACACGGATCTGTTTGTTGCCAATCATAACGAAAACAACTTTTTATACCTTAATTACAATGGTACATTCACGAAAATAACCGACGGGCCGGTGGTAAATGACGGTGGCAAGTCGGTAGGGTCGGCATGGGCTGATTATGACCTGGATGGGCAGATTGACCTGTACGTGGTT
>JABMQA010000648.1 GCA_013203545.1 Bacteroidota bacterium | reverse complement strand
TAGGCTATAAATCAAAGAAACCATTACGTAATTCTGTTTATTTGTTACATCATTCCCACTTTTTTGAATAAACACAAATGTATTTGACTGAAAATTAGATAGCTTAGAATGTGGTGGTAAAGAATGGTGCAATCACCAAAGTAGGTGATTATAAGCGTGAACCCGATTTCTTTCTCATATTCAAAAATTTTCTAGTTAATAATGCCTGAATATAGAAAGAATCGGGGACTTTTAAAAGCTATCCTGCAGAGGCGGGATTTAGTTCAACAGCGGCTAAGCAAACATGGGGCGACAACGACTAAGTGGACATTTTGTAATTTGGTTCAAACTTCGGTCTTGGGCGAGAGAGACATGGGTTGAAATGCCCCACGTTTCTTAGCCAGGGTCGTTAGCAAAAAACCCTACCCGGACATCAACTTGACAATATCTCAGCCCCGCCTTAAAAATCCGACTCCATATCGGGCTCCGCACCATTCCCATTGCCGTTTCGGTCCATCTGGCGTTTGTAGTCGGAAATACGCCAGCTCAGGTTGAGCGAAACAATGGGCGCGTCCCGGTCGAAATAGTCGTGTGAATAGAACCCGGTTCCTGACGAAGTAAAGTCATGTTTCCCGGTACTGAATAAGTCGCGGACAGAAAATGTTAAGGAAAGGTGGTTTTCGAAAAATTCCTTTTTCAGGGCAAGGTTTGTCATGAAGAAACCCTCGGACTCACCCTGTGCCGTGACCGACGGGCCGTAATACATTCCGTTTAGCTGAAAGCTGAATTCCTTTGGAAGTTTAAATACGGCATTAAGCCTGCCGTTCCAGTTGGTGCTCTCGGTATCAACTTCTTCATCGGCAACATTTCCCTCAAGCCGGTAATTGTACAGGTTGCCCGTTAAATTCAGGTTGAACCATTTTACAGGTTGGGTATTGATCATCAATTCCATCCCCAGAGAATAATCTTTATTCAGGTTCTGGAAAGTATGCAGGAATTTGCCATCTTCCTGGAGCGTGCGAATACGTGTAATTTTGTTGTTGACGATCCTGTAATATCCTTCGAGGGAAATAAGCGATTCGAAAATTCGCTTCTGATAGCCCAGTTCCCATGAATCGATGTATTCGGGCTTTAAATTCGGATTGCCCTGGCGGTAATTATACGCGTCCATATAGCTGATAAACGGATCGAGGTACCAGCCCCTTGGCCTGTCGATGCGACGGGTATAGCTTGCAAGGACCTGGTCCTTGTTTTTAAAGCTTTTTGACGTGTGAATGGTCGGAAAATAATCCCACCTGTCAATCAGTGAAGGTTCGGTGGATTGTTCGTTTTTAATTTCACGATAAGTATATTCACTTCTCAGGCCAAACTGATAGCCAAAGCTTTTCCATGTATTCGAATAAATGCCATACACCGAATGGATATCCCTCCTGAAGTCCATTTTGTTGGTATAAACAGGGTTGATAATCCAGTCGCTACCAGGGTAATCCCAGTCGTAGAAATAGTAATCCTCTATTTCCGTTTCGAACCTGCTTTGAAACCCGGCTTCCACCTTACCTTCCTCGCCAATCGGTTTGGCATAATCAGCCTTGATACGCAGTTCCTGGTCGTTACTTTTTTCGAGGGTCCGTATCAGATAGGGTTCATCATCAATGGTATTCCAGTTTTCATCTGTGGTGTATTCTTCCTGATCCTCGGTATCATCGCCCGAGCGTTCTTTGTAAAAGGCCATGGCCTCAATCTGATGCCCAAAATCATCGAACTTATGCTGGAAGTTTATGGTTCCGCTATAATAATCGCCATCTCTGTTGGTATTGTTAACTGTTCTTGAATACTGATCGTTTGTTGCGGGATTGGTAAATACGTGAAGGTTGGATGTGCCGCCACCATTAAACCCATAGTTTCCCACACGGCCAAGAACACCGATGGTGGTCATATCCGAAAGGTAATAATCCGTTCCGAACCTTACACCATAACCTTTCCTGCCCCTGGAACGGTCACCGAATGAATTCCTTGATTCGGTTGTGTCGTTGTAATAGGTATCCTGCTCCGATTTACGCTCCCCGCCATGGTTATGGTCACGGTAATCCATCCCGCCGAAAAAGTTAAATTTCCCGGTGCGGTAATTGAGTAAAAAATTACCATTGTACATATTGTAGTTACCTGCAGCGGCATTTACAATACCATTAAACCCTTTTTCCCTTTTCTCTTTCAATATTACGTTAAGAATTCCTGCAACGCCATCGGGATCATATTTTGCAGAAGGGTTGGTAATGATCTCTATCCTGTCGATATTGCCGGCAGGAATCTGTTGCAATGCATCGGTTCCACCAAGCACACTGGGCCTGCCATCCACCAGAACCGTAAAATTTGAACTACCCCTCAAACTCACATTCCCATCTATATCCACCTGTACCGATGGTGTGTTTTCAAGGGCAGTTACCGCTGTACCGCCTTGCGCCATGATGTCCTGATCAACATTTACCACTTTTTTATCGATCTTGTATTCGATATGCTCTTTTTGTGCTGATATCTCCACCGCTTCAAGGCTTGCGGTAGCAGGTTGCAGTTTAACCTCTCCAATGTCAACTGCTTTCTGTCGTGGTGTGATCATGATGTCGTCAATGGTTGTTTTGTTAAAACCAATGAAATTGGCAACCAGATAAAACCTTCCATAGGGTACCTTTTCCATCCTGAATATACCATCCACCCCCGAAACAGCTCCGGAAACCATGCTCGAATCACGCAAACTGAACAACACCACATTTGCATATTCCATCAGGTTTCCTGACATTGCATCAACAATTTTTCCGGTGAGGATACCCTCAGCAGGCATATTCGAAAAATCGGGTCTTCCCCCACCTCCGGGCCGCTGAGCCTGAATGCCCGTATTCAAAAACATCAACAGAAGAATTACATATACATTTCTCATACTCAAATCGATTTTCAAACAATTTTTACAATTCCAATTTTATCGAATTTCTCAAGATAACACTTAGACAAAAAATATGTTGTGCTTATTCCCGATTTTAACCGAACAGCCAAACTTTTTATTCACCGGTAATCATCATGCCTGGAAAATGCAAAAATCAAGGTAAAATTCTTCAATTATCGGGCAAACGTCTGACGATGTTTGCACCGAAGGCATTGTGAGATTATCCGTGAAAGGTGAAAGTTCCTATTTCGATAGATGTGTCCTGAAGAAGTGGGTTGAAGGTATGCAATCCATAGCCGTCAAGTTAGGGAAAAATATAACAGTAGAACACAAAAAACCCAGTGCTTATTGGAAATCAAACAGTTGTTGTGCATTAGTTGACATATCCTTTGCTACAATACCTAAACCCATACTGGGTAAAGGCGAATATTAAATTGTTGTCATTTACCTTTCAATCATTGGTTGTGATTTATTGAATGACTACCGATGACAATTGAATGACAAAATATTTCACTCCTTACACACAGAACAAACACCTAAACAATTAATTTATGTCATACCAATATCATCTACAAAAACCTCATATTATCCTTTGAGGTGGTTTTTTCGCAATAATGACATCGCAATTTCAGGTACTCCTCATTTTTAATCACATTAAATTTTGTAGGGATGTTTTCGTGGTTTGTAATGCAATTGGGATTTACACACCTGACAATTTTTTGAATATCATCGGGAATTTCTACGTTTCTTTTCTCGGCAACCTGATAATTCCTGATCACAATCAGGGTTGCCGATGGAGCAACCAGCGCTATTTTGTCGATCTCATCTTTTTCAAAAAAGGTGTTGCTGACCTTAATGATATCTTTCTTACCATATTTCCGGCTATCGAGGTTTGAGCCGAAAAGTACCTGCTCATTCGAATGATCGAGATTTAAGATTTTTATTACCCGAAAAACACTTTGTGCTGGTATATGATCGATTACCGAACCATTTTCGATGGCCGACACCTTGAGCTCTTTTCTTTGATCTTTATTTTCCATGACTTTCAGTTTACTTCTTTTGAATTTTGGATTTCAATTATTTTACACCAAGAATTGTTGCCAGTAACGCCTGACGAACATAAACACCATTAAGCGCCTGCTGGAAATAGTAGGCCTTTTCGTTGGAATCCACATCTTCCGAAATTTCGTTTACCCTTGGCAGCGGATGAAGAATGCGCAGGTTTTCCCTTGCTTTTGCCAGCATATTGTTTTCGAGGTTGTATGAATTCTTTACTTTCTCGTATTCGATGGGATCAGAAAACCTTTCGCGCTGAATACGGGTCATGTAAATGATATCTGCTTGTGGTATTACTTCCTGCAGATCCGTGTACTGATGGTAAGTAAGGTTTTTCTCCTTGATGTGCCGTTTAACATAACTTGGCAACTTCAACTCTGGTGGGGAAACAAGGTGATAGGTTGTATTGAACTGCGATAGGGCAATTGAAAGGGAATGAACCGTCCGTCCATATTTCAGGTCACCCACAAAAGCAATATTCAAATTATCGAGTTTACCCTGCGTTTTTCTGATGGAGTACATATCGAGCAATGTTTGGGTAGGGTGCTGATTGGAACCGTCGCCGGCATTGATAACCGGGCCCGGTGAAACCTCACTTGCATAGCGTGCACTCCCTTCTTTTGGGTGACGCATAACAATGATGTCGGAATAGTTACTTACGGTAAGGATGGTATCCTTTAGCGATTCACCTTTGGAAACACTTGATGAGGCCGAAGATGAAAAGCCGATCACTTTTGCCCCCAATCTGGATGCAGCGCTCTCAAAACTGAGCCTTGTACGTGTGGATGGTTCAAAAAACAGGGTGGCAACAACAAAATCCTCCAGGATCCGCTGTATGGGATTTAACTCAAACTCCTCAGCAATATCAAGTATCCTGATTTGTTCGTCCTTTGTAAAATCCGAAATAGAGACCAGACTTCTTTTTTTCATACTTTATGTTTTAATTGATCAATTTTCAGTTTTCTGTTGTTAACCCTGTCAGGGTTTACAACCCTGACAGGGTTATAGTACATAAAAAAAGAAGTACTTCAATCGAAATACTTCTTTTCTGATTTATCGTTAAATGCTATATTTATTTCTCTGCCTGTGTGAAAGATCATCGCTCTTTTTGAACAGCAAAGGTAATATGCCCTGACCAGCAGGGGAAAATGATTTTTTGAGAATTTATTAACAGGAGGTAACTATTTAGCTGGTAATAGGTAAAATATAAAGTGTGTAGAATTTATGTTCATTCTTGTAGCCCCACGTACAGAAACTCGCTGTCATTATAATGCCATTTGGCTATGCAGTCATTTGTTGCCATTTGCTTCGCGTCATTACGCTTTGCTGTCATTCTGTTGTCATTAGCAAGTTTGCTAACGGTCGCCATTAAGTTGTCATTAGTCCGTTAACGTTCGACTGAGCTCACACCGAAGTCTGACATACGTCATTGGCTGTTTTACTATTGAATGACAATCGAATGACTACCAATGACAATTAAATGACTATTGAATGACCACCTAATGACTATTTAATGACAATTGAATGACAAGACATTCCACTTCTCACGAAAAGTACAACCACCTTTATATCAAAACTTATTGTACCGTTTTCCAAAAGTAAAACTAACATACAGATTCACAAAGTACTGATGCTCGTCAGAAAATGCCATGATAGGAATGGAGGAGATATAACCATCGACCACTATGCCTGCTTCCAGCGACTTGATGCTGGTATTGTATTGCCCGAAGTAAAAGTTTATACCGCCTTTCAGGTAGAGCCCGGGGTAGAACCTGGTTTCTTCTATCCCATCAAAAAAGGACGCCCTGCCATAAATATTATCGATATCGTGGGTTTCCGGATCGTATTTTTTAGATATGGTGATAATGGGATTGTACTGGGTAATAATTTGCAAATAAACGGGCTTGGAAATCCCAAAGGAGATACCTCCTGAATAGGAAGCCCTCACCTCCACCCCACCCCAGTAAGGTTTACGGGTAATCAGCCGCTGCTGCCCCACCCCACCACGCATGATAAATACTTTATTAAGTTTGTCGTAAACGTAACTGTTGGCATTGCTGTAATAGGCTCCATAAAAATTAACCCGTACCTGCTTTTTGGGCCGGATACCCACCAACTCGGCTTCCCACAGGTTCTTTTTAAAAGCATTAACATTGTACCCCTTCCTGAATAGCACACCCCATCCTTGTGTATGGATCATTCCACCACCCATCATCTCCTTTTTGAGGATGACCTTATTCAAAATAGTATCGATCTCCTCAAAGTTAACCTCTTCTTTCTGTGCTGAAAGAAGCGTGGGTGCCAGGAGGCCAATTAAAATTATCGATATGTTGACAAAATGCCGCATGGGGAAAAATATTGCAGGATTGATAAGAAATGAATACCATCTCTTGGTAACAACAAACTGCCATTTCTATCTGCGCACTTCCTTCTGGTATTTCTTCACTTCACCGAATGCCGGACATGCCTGCTGCGATTTGCAGGATGACATAATTATTCCAAGCGTGAATACTATAAGAAGAATGATGGATGCTTTCGAAACTTTTTTCATACTTTTATGCACCTGATTTTATTGAACGATTGAATTCGTTTACAAAAATAATTACTTGATTTGTAAATTAACAACATTTTAGAAATTATATTGCCGCATTGCATTAAAATTGAGAATTAAAGGAAGCTTACAATTATGGCGAATATTAATCCTGATATTGAACCCGGTTGGGGAATTGCCCTCAAAGATGAGTTTTCAACTGCATATTTTACCCAACTGAAAGAATTTTTAATAGAGGAGAAGAATAAATTCAAAGTTTACCCACCTGGAGGGAAAATTTTTGCTGCATTTAGTTTCACCCCATTTCAAGAAGTAAGGGTTGTAATTCTCGGACAGGACCCGTACCATGGGCCCGGGCAGGCGCACGGCCTTTGTTTTTCGGTACCCGATGGCGTAACAAAACCACCTTCCCTGCAAAATATTTTCAAGGAATTGAACAGTGACCTGGAAATCCCGATTGCATCCAGCGGTAATCTTGAAAAATGGGCCAAACAGGGTGTGCTGCTGCTTAATGCCACCCTGACTGTTAGGTCCCATCAGGCCGGGTCGCATCAAAACAGGGGTTGGGAAACGTTTACTGATACAGCCATCAGTAAGTTATCCAACAAGCGTGAGCACCTTGTCTTTTTACTATGGGGTAATTACGCCATGGCCAAAGAAAGCATGATCGATAGCTCCAGGCACCTCATTCTGAAATCGGCCCACCCCTCTCCATTTTCAGCCAGCAGGGGTTTCTTCGGTAACAGGCATTTCTCCAAAACCAATGCCTATCTTAAAGATCATGGGATACAAGAAATCGACTGGGCACTATAATAAATATTCTATATATTTGGCGCATTAAAAATATCATATGTTAATATGACTAAAAACTAATTTTATGAAAAGATTTGTAATTATCCTTTTTGCACTGCTTTCTGCAGTATTTGTATCAAACCAGGCATCATCACAGGTAAAGGCCGATGATATTGTTGGCATTTGGCTGAATGAGGACGAGGATGCCCATATCAAGGTAGAAAACCGTGATGGAAAATATTATGGCAACATCATCTGGCTGAAAGAGCCCAATGAAGAAGGTACCGATGTACCAAAGCTTGATGATGAAAATCCGGATCCGGAGTTACAAAAACGCCCGGTCATGGGATTGGAATTGCTGAACGGATTTGAATTTGACGGTGACGATGAATGGGAAGATGGTGATATTTATGATCCCAAAAGCGGGAAAACATACAGTTGCTACATGAAGTTTACTGATGACACCAAAAAGAAACTTAAGGTACGGGGATTTATTGGCATTTCACTACTCGGCCGTACCACATACTGGACATGGGTTAGGTAATTTTTTAGTCTAATGCCTTGATCATCTATCCTGAATAATTCTTCTCGCAATCCCGAAAACTTTCGGGAGCAGAGACCGCAAAGTTAAGTAATGAATTAAAGTGCAATTAACACAGGGATCAATTTGAAAAACAAAAATTGGATTTCTTTGATGTTCAATGATAAATCATTCTTTCTTGGTGCCTTTGCGTGATATTTTATGAATTATGTAGGTCAGGACATGCGACTAATTCAGTGCGAAATTATTCTATTCAAGCATTCTATCATTCTATCATTTAATCATTCTATCATTTAAGCATTCTATTATAGCACCGACCTTATTTGAGTTTCCACCTTCGTGGATAGTCCTGCTTTGTCACTTCGGCTAAGTTCAGAAACATTTATTGCCGGGTGAATGGTAAGAATAATTTCAGATGAAGTGATTTTTCCGGTTTCTTCGATAACCTTATAAGATCCGTTAATTGTCAACGGCACTGCCAGGGCATCGGAGCCGGTTACAAGCTTAAAGCTACCGGATTTAAACTTCCCCATTTCATGCTGGCGGCTACGGGTACCTTCAGGAAATATTACCATGGCATGACCCTTCTGGATATTTTTAATGGCTAATTGCATGGTCCCGATAGAACTTCTTGGGTTTGAACGGTCGATGAGCACACAATTCATAGCACGCAGCCAAATATTGAGAATGGGAATTTTACCCAGCTCCTTTTTGGCAATAAAACCAACGGTTTTTGGAATATAACCTGCAATCATAGGAATATCCATTAAACCCTGATGATTGCTTACAAAACAAATCCGGTTGGTTTCAGGAAGGTTCTCCAAACCATTAACAGTGACCCTGGCACCAAAAACCATAAGCAGGTGCCTGGAATAAATGGTTCCAAGCCTGTTCAGGTACCTGTCCGAGGTAGTACGCTGACCTATTGCAAGCAGCAGTAATCCGGGAAGCATCAACAGGACAGAAATAATGATTGTGATAAGAAACCAAATGGCAATTACTATATTCTTTATTGTAAACTTGAGTGGCATAGGTATTTAAATAAATTTTTATGTTTGGGTGGCAAAGATAGAATATTTCGGGTTTGAAAGTTTCAGGTTTGAAAGTTTCAGGTTTTAAGGTTTCAGGTTTGATTGTTTAAGGTTTTATTGTT
>JABMQA010000647.1 GCA_013203545.1 Bacteroidota bacterium | reverse complement strand
GAGCAGAAATCAACTATATATTACTTCTTGCAAAATTGGAACAGTTGATAGGAAGATAAAAAAAGCATTTTTTTACCGTAAAAAAGTAAATTTATGGAATGGATAATTACAACTTTCAGGGAGAACCCGACTCTGGCAATATTTTTCACCATTGCTTTGGGTTTTTTAATCGGCAGGTTCAGATACAAGAATTTTTCGCTGGGTACTGTTACCAGTGTTTTGCTGATCGGGGTACTGGTTGGTCAGATGAAAATCCCCATTTCACCTGATGTAAAAAACATCTTTTTCCTTATATTTCTTTTCTCTGTTGGTTACAGTGTAGGGCCTCAGTTTTTTAACAGTCTGAAAAAATCCGGATTACCTCAATTGCTTTTCACCGTATTGATGGCCGTATTCAGCCTTATTGTTCCCTGGCTGTTGGCCAGATGGATGAACTACAATGCAGGGCAGACAGCCGGTATGTTTGCGGGATCACAAACTATTTCAGCAGTGATTGGGGTTGGGGCTGATACCATTGGGAACCTGTCAGTGGATGCTGCAACCAAAAAAAGCATGGTCAATTCAGTAGCGATTTGTTATGCCGTGACGTATCTATTCGGAACAATTGGTTCGGCAATCATTCTGGCCCAGATCGGACCTCTTTTTTGGGGCGGTTTAAAAAAGGTAAAGCAAACTTGCAGGGAACTGGAGGAAGAAATGGGTTTAGGAACTACCAACGTGCCAACCATGATATCCTCTTTCTCGAATATTGTATTTCGTGCCTGCCACATCACTGAATCATCCGTAGCCATTGGAAAATCCGTAAAACAACTCGAAGATTATTTTGCATCGAGAGGATATTATATTTACGTGGAACGTATTCGTACAAAGGGCAGCAAAGACATTATGGATGCTATGCCCGATTATGTTTTTCAACCACATGACGATATCGTTATACAGGGACGCGGGGCTTTCGTTATCACCGAAATGAAGGAGATAGGTAAGGAAATTTTCGACCATCATTTACTCGATTTTCCCCTGGATCACGTAAAAGTTTTATTGGTCAACAAAAAAGTAAATGGTATGACGATCAGTGAGCTTAGCCAGCAAAGAGGCGATTTCAAAATCTCCATTAAAAAGCTTACCAGGGGAGGTGTGGATTTACCCATTCTGGCCGGGACTATTCTTCATGTTGGCGACATGCTTTATCTGATTGGTCCCAGAAAGGATGTTAACAAAGCCGTAAAAGAGTTGGGTTACCCTGATGTTGAAACGGAAAAGACCGATATGATCTCTGTAGGGACAGGAATTCTTATCGGGGGATTTATTGGTGTTCTGGCGCTGCATATCGGGAAAGCTACCATCAGCTTAAGCACCAGTGGTGGTGTGCTGATAGCTGGTCTCATACTGGGATGGCTTCGCTCAAAGCACCCCACCTTCGCTCAGATCCCGGAACCGGCACTATGGATGATGAATAACCTTGGGTTGAATGCATTTATAGCGGTTGTCGGGATTTCGGCAGGCCCGGGTTTCGTAGCGGGTTTTTATGAAGTTGGCCCCATGCTGTTCGTTATTGGTGCCATCGCAACCACCGTTCCTTTAATGTTGGGTATTATAATGGCAAGATACCTTTTTAAATTCGATCCTGCTCTCGGACTGGGATGTTGCTGTGGTGCACGTACCACTACTGCCGGACTTCCTGCTGTTCAGGATGCCCTCGAAAGCAAACTACCAGCCATTGGATACACAGTAACCTATGCTGCCGGTAATACCTTACTGATCATCTGTGGAATTATTATCGTTTTTTTAATGAGTTAATCTTTTTCATATGAAACATATTCCGAAAATAAAAACCTCGCGGGGCACTGAAAAAAAACTCGAACAAATGAGCCCTTTTGAGCTGAAGAACACCCTGATCGCGCTTTCGGGCAAGCACTCGGATAAATCTACACACGCCACATTGAATGCAGGTCGCGGAAATCCCAACTGGATAGCAACCACACCGCGTGAAGCCTTGTTTACACTGGGGAAATTTGGCATAGAAGAATGTCGCAGAATGATGGATTTTTCGGCAGGCCTGGCAGGAATTCCACAAAAAGAGGGAATAGCAAAACGTTATGAAGAATTCCTAAAAAAAAACAGCACCGCGCCGGGAATAGAATTATTAGCCGGATTGTATGATTACGGTTTGAAGGAACATCAATTTGATGCGGATGACTTTGTTCATGAACTGGCAGAAGGTGTTATTGGTGATCAGTACCCGGTTCCCGACCGGATGTTGCGGTTTAGCGAAGCCATCGTTCACGACTATCTGGTTCAGGAAATGTGTGCCGGAAAACCACCTCACGGGAAATACCATCTTTTCGCCACCGAAGGTGGAACAGCAGCTATGTGCTATATTTTCGACTCATTGATGCAAAATTACCTGTTAAAACGGGGTGATAAAATCGCGCTTTTCGTTCCTACATTTACGCCCTACATCGAAATTCCGGAACTGGACCGTTTCCACTTCGAGGTTATTCTTGTTCAGGCAACCGGGCTTGATAGCGATGGTGAACACAATTGGGAATATCCCGATGAAGAGCTGGATAAACTTAAAGATCCGGATATAAAAGTAGCCTTTCTGGTTAATCCCAGCAACCCGCCATCGGTTGCCCTGAGTGAGCGGGAGCGTGACAGAATAGAGGGGATCGTAAAAAAGGACAACCTAAATCTGATGTTTATTACCGATGATGTTTACGGCACATTTGTTTCCGGTTTCCGGTCAATTATGGCAGACATTCCCCATAATACGATTTGTGTTTATTCATTCTCCAAATATTTTGGCTGTACCGGCTGGAGGCTCGGCGTGATTGCTGTTCATGAAAAAAACATATACGACGCAATGATTAAGGCTTTACCGGACGACAAGAAAGAAGCGCTTCATGATCGATACCATTCCATTCATTTACATCCTGAAAAATGGTTGTTTATCGACAGGATGGTAGCCGATAGCAGGATGGTAGCGTTAAACCATACAGCAGGATTGTCGTTGCCACAGCAAACACAGATGATGCTTTTTGCGGCTTCGGCGCTGTTCGACAAAGAAAACGCTTACAAACAATTAACCACCGATGTTGTCCATAAACGCCTGAAACTTCTGTTTGAAGGGATGGGATTTACCATTAAACCAAACCCCAATAGAGCGGGGTATTATGCTGAACTCGACATTATGCATTGGGCAGAAAAAAACCATGGGTCCGAGGTTGCCAAATATCTGAAGAAAAACTATGAACCTGTGGATATTCTGTTCCGGCTTGCCGAACTTCACTCGATTGTATTGCTCAACGGCGGTGGTTTTGATGGCCCGGAGTGGTCGATAAGGGTTTCACTGGCCAACCTCAACGATGGGGATTATTCGGTAATAGCCAAAGCAATTAAAGAGCTGGTTGGCGAATATCTTGATGATTGGGAATCGGGAGGGGAGACTTAAAGAAATAATAATTAATGCTTTGTTTTTATGTCGGACTTATAGAAAAAAGTTTATTAAATTGCACAACCTTATGGTTCATAAAAAAAACGATACTTTTCAAAATGAAAGCAATTAAATCATCACATCATCAAACAAAACTAAATGTATGAATGACAAGAAAAAACTAGGCTTGATTGGAGCAGTAGTCCTTATCGTATCAAGCCTGGCCGGCAGCGGTGTTATTGCCCTGCCACAACAACTGGCCTATACTGGCTCAATTACACTTGTTTCGTTTATTCTCGTAACAATTGGGGCATTGTTTCTTACCCTGGTTTACGTGCGGGCCGGAACGCGCTTTGATGACCCCAGCCCGACAGCCCTGGCAACATATGTCAGCCCGATTCTTGGAGCAAAGAGTGGGTTCTTTTATGTTTACGGAAACCTTATTTCCAATGTATCCATCCTGATTGCCGGACTGGGTTATCTGGTTAGGTTCGTGCCACAACTTGAGCATCCTGTTATTCTTGGCATTACTGTGATTGTGCTCATCTGGGTTTTTGTCGGGCTTTCATTACGGGGCGTTGGAATTATTACTAAAATCGTTTCCATAACCGTAACCATGTTGCTGATTTCGGTGATCATCACTTCCGTTGCCGGGTGGTTTCATTTTGATCCTACACAGTTTACCAGTAACTGGAATGTGGGTGGTAAAAGCAGCGGTACGGCCATTATGTCAGGATTTGCCATTTTGATTTTCGCTTATGTTGGTGTGGAAAGCGTGGCAACCAACAGTGCGCTTATCCAAAACCCGAAGAAAATCGTCCCTATTGCAACCATTGTCGGGTTTATCATCGTGGCGATAATTTATATTGCATCCACTACAGTTATCGAGGGAATGTTCCCGGCAAAGGAAATTCAGGGCGCGCCGGCCTCTTTTGCCTTATCCATGCAAAAGATTTTTGGCTCCAGGGTCATTGGTGATATTGTTTCCGTGGTGATGGCCATTGCCTGTATTGCAAGTTTTCTTGTATGGAACCTCTCTTCGGCAAGTGCAGCCAAAACCAGTGCCGACAACGGCTTTCTTCCAAAAGCCTATTCATTCACCAATAAACACGGCATCAATAGTAAGGGACTGGTTATTAATGGCGTGATCATGACAATTATCGAGATTATTCTGATGATGATGGGTAGCAATGTGGCAGCAGCCTTCAATATTACCGTTACCATCTCGGTGCTTTTACTGCTGTTTCCCTATTTCTGGTCGGGAATTGCACTTCTCAAAAAGGAAAAGGTTGATGGTGTGGGTAATCTAAGCACGAAAATCATTGTAGCCATTTCATCAATTTTTATTATTTCTGCATTTGTGTCGGCAAACCTGGATGAACTCTGGCTGGTGATTGCACTTGTTATAGTTATTTTGGCAGTGTATAGTATCAAATTAACTCCTGGGAAAAAGCAATCGTAACTCTTGAATTGTTGATAGAATGAATTTTGCCATTTGCCGGTCAGCGTTCGACTGACTGACGTCATTTGAAATAATTTAATTAACGACTATTTTTAATAACCATCAATGACAACCAAATGACAAAAAGATTCTTGTATCAATACATAACAATAATATAAATACTAACCACCAATAAAATAGAAAAATATGAAAATCACAAAACATCAATGGCCGGTCCTAATCGTATCGGGGGAATTTAATTTTCCCACTGATGAAGGATTCAGACTTTCAGAATTGGTAGAAGAACTGAAAGGAGAACAGGAATTAAGTGTTATCCCCTCATTCACTTATGAAGACGCAGCAGAAATTGTCAGGTCACGCGCGGATATCGGGACTGTGGTTGTGGACTGGAATCTTCCGGAAGAGGATGAAAGTGAAAAATCAACTGCAATTGATTTAATCAGTATCATCCGGGGGCGCAACAAAAAAGTGCCGATTTTGTTACTTGCCGACAGGCTGGATACGGAAGACATACCCGTTGAGGTACTTCAAAAGATTGATGGCTACCTATGGAAAACTGCTGATACAATCGAATTTCTTGCCGGCCGCATCGAAATGCACCTTGATAAGTATGTAAAGACCATAGCCCCCGGATTCTTCGGAATGCTTGTAAAATATGCCCAGGAGTACAAATACGCCTGGCATACACCGGGGCATATGGGAGGCGAAGGCTTTTTGAGAAGCCCGGCCGGAGTGGCGTTCCATATGTTTTTCGGTGAAAACACCCTGCGCTCGGATCTCTCCATTTCTGTTCCCGAATTGGGTTCTCTACTCGATCATAGTGGCGTTGTGGGTGATGCCGAAAAAAACTCTGCCCGCGTTTTCGGGGCCGATTATACCTATTACATCCTTAACGGCACCTCCAATGTGAACCAGGTTATCTGGCGTAGTCAACTTGTGCGGGATGATATTGCCTTTGTTGATCGAAATTGTCATAAATCACTTAATTATGCCATGGTAATTACCGATGCGATACCCATTTATATGATCCCGCGCCGTAATATGAGAGGTATCATCGGCCCGGTCCGGCTTTCTGAATTCTCCCCGGAATCTATTCAGGATAAAATAAACAAATCCAGCCTCGTCTCAAAAGACAGAAAAAATGAGACACCGAAAATGTCAGCACTTACAAACTCTACTTACGATGGGGTATGCTATAATGTGATTCAAATCAAAAAACAACTGGTACGAAGCGTCGAAAATCTGCATTTCGATGAAGCATGGTATGCATATGCCCGCTTCCATCCAATCTATAAAAACCATTTCGGTATGTCGGATGATGATTTAAATAAGGATCATCCACCGATTTTTTGTTCACATTCCACACACAAATTGCTTACAGCCCTTTCACAGGCATCCATGCTGCATATCCGAAATGGCAGCGAGGTAAAAATTGATCCGGATATGTTTAACGAATCCTATATGATGCACGGTTCCACCTCTCCGCAATACAGCATGATTGCCTCACTTGATGTTGCTACAAAGATGATGGACGATGATGGTGAGATCATGATGAACGATACCATCATAGAAGCCATTCATTTCAGAAAGAAAATGATAACCATTCTTAAAGATCTTCGCAAGGTCAATAAAGACGACTGGTTCTTTGGAATGTGGCAGCCACACAAGGTTGAAATTGATGGAAAATTCGAAAACTTTGAGGATGTGCCTGCTGAAATTCTCGCTAAAACCCAGAATGCCTGGGTTATGAGTGCCGACAACCCCTGGCACGGCTTCATTGATATTGAGGATAATTATGCGATGCTTGATCCCATTAAGCTTACCATTACTACTCCGGGTATTAATGATGAAGGCGAAATGGCTGACGAAGGAATTCCGGCCTCATTGGTTACAAATTACCTGATCGACAAAGGGATTGTGTGCGAAAAGACAGATTATTATTCTTTCCTTATGCTGCATTCACTTGGAACCACACGCGGTAAACAGGGCACCTTGTTTGCCGAATTGTTTAAGTTTAAGGAACTTTACGATAGGAACGCTCCACTTGTTGAAGTGTTTCCTGAAATGGTTGCTGCCAATCCGGTGCAATACGGAAATGTGGGACTGAAAGAACACGCCAACGATGTCCACAGGTACTACAAAGAATATAAAATCCTTGATAGTATGCAGGAAGGTTTCCAGGTTATCCCCGATCAGGCCATGAAACCCTCGGAGGCATACCACGAAGTAGTAAGGAAAAATGTGGAATATGTTGAATTGGACCACATGATGGGCCGCACTCCAGCGGTAATGATGGTTCCTTATCCTCCGGGCATTCCAATTATGATGGGCGGGGAAATGATGAACGAAAAAGCCAGACCCATATTTGAATACCTGAAACTACGTCAGGACTTCGAAAATGCCTATCCCGGTTATGAAAGCGATATCCATGGTGTGGAGCGCGATGAAAGGAATGGCAAGAAGTATTTCAAAACTTTGTGTATTAAGCAATAACAGGGCATGAACCACACCAAAAAAGTTGGTTTTTTTGGACTTATTGCAATGGTTCTGGGTTCAATGATAGGGGGAGGCGTTTTTAACCTCCCCTCCAACATGGCCGGTGGGGCGGCATTGGGCTCGGTTATAATAGCCTGGATAATCACCGGTTTCGGTATGTATTTTCTTGCCAATACTTTTAAAAGCCTCAGTGATGTTCGCCCCGATTTGAGTTCCGGAATTTACAGCTATGCTGCCGAAGGTTTCGGAAAATATGTGGGCTTTAATTCTGCCTGGGGTTATTGGCTGAGTGCCGCCATTGGCAATGTATCCTTCGCCGTATTATTGATGCAGGCCCTCGGTTTCTTTTTTCCGGTTTTCCTGAGTGGAAATAACTGGCAATCTATTCTTGGCGGCTCTATCATTATTTGGGGCATGAATATGATTGTCCGGCGCGGTGTTAAAGGAGCAGCTATCCTCAATGCGGTTTCAACAGTTGCCAAACTTGTGCCCCTGTTCCTGCTTATTATCCTGTTGCTTTTTGCCTTTCACTGGGATCAACTTTCATTTGATGTGTGGGGCAAACAAAGTCCCGGACTGGGTGATGTTGCAAAACAGGTAAAAAGCATCATGCTGGTAACACTATGGGCATTTGTTGGTATCGAGGGGGCTGTGGTCGTTTCAGGACGCGCAAAGAACAAGAAGGATGTTGGAAAAGCAACCCTAATCGGGTTTACCGGTGCAGTGTTGATTTATGCCACCATAAGTATTTTTTCTTTTGGGATTATGAACCAGGCGGATCTGGCCAACCTGCCTAATCCTTCCGCTGCTTACGTTATGAAGGCCATTGTAGGCCCATGGGGGGCTGTAGTGTTGAATATAGGTGTTATTGTTTCCATTTTAGGGGCATGGATTGCCTGGACAATCATCACGTCAGAAGTACCCTCTTCAGCGTCTTTTCAGGGTGTTTTTCCTAAAATATTCAGCAGGCATAATAAGCATGAAGCCCCGGTTTTTGCTTTGACCATGACAAGCATTATTATGCAGTTGACATTGCTGTTTTCTGCTGTGGAAAAAAATGCTTTTCTCGCTATTATCAGCATCTCGGGATCCATGGTTTTAATACCGTATGCGTTGAGCACCTTGTATCTTATGAAACTTGCTTTTAAAAAAGGCGCACTGAATGTAAGGGGAAAGTTAACGTTCCGGATCACCGGTCTGATAGCATCCCTGTATGCCTTCTGGCTCATTTATGCCGCCGGGCTTAAATACATTCTCCTTTCGAGCATACTCTATGCCATTGGAATTGTTGTGTACCGGAAGGCGTGGAAAGAAAAGCAGGAAACCGGACCGCTTTTTAATTTGAAGGAAAAAATTATTGCCATTGCCCTTTTAATACTTGCAGTGATCTCTATAATAATGTTACTATCCGGTATTCAGGTGGTGGAAAACGCCACACACTGGATTGAACTACAGGTAGAGCAGATGGATTAGTTTGGAAACTGGGCTATACTTTCAATATAATTGAAGAATGATAAAATGCGTAAATGAGAGAATGAGAGAATGTTTCGCGAGCTGAAATCCCGATCCTTCAGGGACAAAACACATTTAATCATATAGGCATTTAATCATTTACGCATTTACGCATTTCCACTAAAATAGTAGTAGTATCAGATCTTGTAATAAACCCATATTTTGAAAAGGATAAAAAGAAAAGAGTTGAAAGGAAAATTCCGGGAATGGATAAACAGATACCTGACTGCCGAAATAATCAGCACGGTTTTATCCATAGCGGCCGCATTCGTTGTAAAACATATTTGGGATAATAATATTGCCGCCGCTTATGCCGGAAGTATTGTTGCTTCGGTCTCTTTTTATGGCTGGATACTTTTCATAGACGTCAGGCATAGCCGAATAAAACACAAAAGTGAAAACAGGGGATATAATTATAAATCTGTTTTAAAAGACTTTCGTAACCTTCTGGTAGAGTTTGGACCCTCGGAAATTCTTGATGTGGCACTGGTCCGTCCATTTTTTATGTATATTTTTCCGATCCTCATTGGCAATTTCATGATTGGCACCTTTGTCGGAAAAATATTTGCAGACATCGTATTTTACATTCCAGCAATTTTCATGTACGAACTTCGTAAAAAACATATGAAGAATTAAACACATCACAGCACAGGTGGCCTGAAAAAATTGGTGTGCGCAAAATCGCTCTGGAAAAGATGGTATTTGTCTTTCATCTTTTGCAACACTTCTGAAAATTCCCGCTCGGGGTAGTGACCCATGCAGGTGGAGGAATATTTCAGAAACTCCCGCCCTGAATCATCAAGGCCATCCATTTTGGCTAAAATGCCCCTCGATAAAAATTCAAGCGTCTGGTATGTATTGGATACCACATGGCTGTTTTTGCGACGGTAGTAGGATTTTAAAATATGATCCAGGATGTGTTGGGTGGTGATGACATTGATATTTTTATGGAAGCGTTTGCCTCCGGTTTTCTGGAAACCCACGGGGAGATAAAATGACTCGATATCATTTTTATAAGTAACTTCCCAAAGCATCTGTCCATATTCTTCCTTAAATTTGCTGATGTCCTCCATCAATTTTACATAGTGTGGTATATCAAAGAAATTCCGCATCCTGTCACCGGAGAAATTTTCGATGATCTCCACCTTCATTTTATGCAGATTCTCATTGAAACTTGAAGCCGATACCATGGCATACTTATCCTGTTTGGTGATCCAATACAAATCCAGGGCTCCAAAAACATAACTGAGACTTTCTGCAACATGATGACAAATGTAGTTTGTGTTGATCAGCTGATAGATGATCTGGTGATTGTAGCTATAGCCGGATGGCTGTTTAAGAAAAATGTCCTTTGTGTGTTTGCTGATCAAATCCCTGTCGCATTTGTCACCCATACTGCCACAATAGTTTTTTCCCAGGTAGAAATCTTCGATGGAGATGCTTGTATCGGCCAGCGAATGCGTAGCCTGACGATGGTTGCCATGGGTTTTAATGGTTACCAGGACAGGTGTACACAGTTTTTTAATTTCATCACCAAAAGCACCTTTTCCAAAGGTATTTATCTGGAAAGCCAGGATCTGGAAGGTAGTGTAATCGATCTCATTAACAAAAACAAACCCATCCCGGCAATAGATCCTGTCGGGCAGATCGAGATCCGAAAGGGATAGGACCTGGTTGATGAAAGCATCAAAGGTATCGTTACTGATTTTTTTCTTTCCCGAAGCCGGAAGGGAGGCGTTGGTTTCCTGCTGAAACCGAATGAATTTTTTTGATAGCATAATGTATGTTTTTTTGATGTCTGTTTTTCGCTAACCGTAGCAATTGCATTTGTTTCATACGAATACAAATATTTACACCTGTAAATATAATGCAAAAAAATGAAAGGGCTCGTTCCACCTTTTGGAAATGCACTTCTCCGCAATAAACCGAAATTTTATTGATTTGAACAAATCTAAAATCAAACATCACACATCTGATATCTATTGTGATGTCCGAAGTCCGAGGCCCACCTTGCCGGCGAGGCTGGTGTGATTGCTATCGGATGTAATTTTCGATTGTAATTCGCTACAATAATCGAAAAAGGAGAGAATATAACTTCACCGGCCTCTTCCCAAAAACAAATAAAATCAATTTGCTTTTATATAAATATTTTCTACATTTGTCCCATCAACTCATTAAAAACAAAAAATTATTTTTTATGAAAAACGCTACCCCCCCCCCGCAAGAACAGCATTAAGATTATTGATGATCATTGCCCTGTTTCTTACTGGATTGCAAACGAAAGCCCAACAATGGACACCTTTTAGTACAATGGATGCCTCTGAACCTGTTTGTACCATCTTAAACTCCGACCGCGACTCTGTAACCTTCAAGGTGGAAATTCCCGGAATGTATTCCGTAAACATGGACAGCCTGCAACGGAAATGGGTTGGTGATACAATATGGATGGCGGGGAGTACGTATAAAATGTGGTGCAGGAAATATTGAAATTTGAAGATGTTAGCTAAATTTGAAGATTTATAAAATTAAAAACAAACGATATGAAAAACTTTACTTTACTTGCTGTTTTGCTGCTTTTGGCAATTTGTTCCTTTGCACAAGAAATAACCAGAGGCCCTGAAATAGGCGAAATATACTTCATGGGCCCTACAGCCACAGTAATGTACGATGCCATTTACAGCTCTACAGATTTTGGAGAAACGGCGGTTTGTGTTGATAGTATTTCTACTTTGAGTAATACTATTGTTGCGATGACTGCTGATAAAACACCTGGAAGTCTATATTTTAGTACAATGGGGGGGGGGCTTTATTATTCAGGCGATTACGGAAATTTTAATAGTTGGCAATTACAACATGGTGGAGTCTCTAATAATATTAATAGTGGAAGAAATGTAGGCGAAATTTATAACAGGATAGGTTCCCATAGTATAGATTATGGATTAAATTTTACTTCACATAGTTGCCAGGGTTATTTTGGTTCAACAAAAGCTGCTGAAATTGACAATGCAATTGATATAGCTTACTGCATTTCATATGACTATGAAGTAGATGATACTTTATACTTTTTTATTTCCTATGATAATTATAATAATTTGGAGGTTAAAGCAAAATTTAATTTTATGAATGGAGAGCAAGTACAATTGAGTAGGGAAAACAATTCAGGATATTTATTTTTATACAATACAAATAGAAAGAGTTTATTATTTAGTGAAGATTATGGAGAAAATTGGGTTTCTAAAAAAATATTTTCTTGTCCGAACATCCCAATTTCAGGGATTACTGGTGGTCGTCAAGACGGAGAATTATACGTTTTAGTTATTTACTTACAAATGATGGGGCAACGGCGGCATGTTTATAT
>JABMQA010000646.1 GCA_013203545.1 Bacteroidota bacterium | reverse complement strand
TTCATTATCTACATGCTTTTTTTTGGGGGCCAACTGGTCATTAAATCCTATAATGTTAGCTACCGTTTTTGATCTTCTTATCAATGTATTTTGAGTTTAGTATCCTGAGAGTTCCCATATAATCTAATTTAAATTCGATCAAATCTCCAACTTTATATTTCTTCCTATTTTCGATAAGGTCAATTACAATCATATCTGAACTAGCACCTGCTATTTTTATAGTTTTGTCGACCAATTCAAGATGATTAACATCTACATCGAGCAATCCTATGTCAATAATTGCCCTATTTGAAGTTTCGCCAATATTTATTGGGTCAAATTCGAATTCCTCTCCTTCCACATTGGTGCTGAGATTTCCTTCAGGAACCATCGGTTTTTCGATTAATTCAATTATCTCAGAATATAATCTAAATGCATCCGAATGCATTTTCTTAAAAGGTTTATTATTGTAGACATCAGTGCCAAGAAACAGCGTTTCCCCCACTCTAAAATGATTTATCCCTTTAGGCAGTAGATTTTGAAAAAGTAATGGAATTGTAACTGAAGCACCTCCCGAAACATATTCGATTTGTCTGTTAAATCTAGCTTCAATTAATTGTTCGTATAAACTCAATTGAATTAATTTATCATGATTTGGCAAAACACCATATAAGCAAGTTAAATTAGCTCCAATCCCGACAACTTTAATGTTTTTTAATTTGAAAATACTTTCATAAAAAGCCATAAAATTTTCGCCCATTATACCCTCTCGAAGTTCACCCAATTCAATCATAATGATGATTTTGTGTGTTTTGTTCTGTTTTTTTGCTTCATCTGATAACATCTTGATAGTTTCAAATTCAGTATTCAAGCTTATATCGGCGTATTTAACAATACTTGATATTGAACGTTTTGCAGGGGGTTTAATATAAATAGTCTCGATGGAAGGGTTTATGGATTTAATCATTTTCAAATTAGACACCCGTGAGTCGCATATTTGAGTGATGTCAAATTTTAATAATTCGGTTAAATATATTTCGTTTCCACTTAGTATTTTCGAAATAACAGACCATTCAATCCCATTTTTTTTAAAAAGAGTATTGAGATAGTCAAAGTTTGATTTCAGTTTTTTAATATCTAATGTTACAAATGCCATGTTTATATATTTTATATTACTATTCGTTTAATGGTTTCCGATAAGTGAACCAAAACTTCATAATTAAGTTGATCGCTTATATTGCTAAAAGAACTTACTTTTATTTCTAAGTCGCCTTGTTTACCGATAATGATTACCTCATCACCAACTTTTGCATCAGGCAAATTCGAAATATCGGCTATCATCATATTCATATTTACAATACCTATCACATTGCATCTTTGCCCTGAAATAAGTACATGTCCTTTGTTACTTAGTGAGCGGCTATAACCCGACGAATATCCAATAGGGATGAGAGCCGTTTTGATGGTGGTTTGTGCAAGATACGAAATTCCGTAACTTACAAATTCACCGCTCTTAACTTCCTTAATTGTCATGATTTGGCTGTTCCAATCAAGTATTCTTTCTAATGGGTCGGTTTTTTTTGATTTATTGTTGATGTATTGAATAAAAACTTCAATGCTCGACCAAAATCCATAGAGCATAATCCCTATTCTCACCAAATCCATTCTTGCTTTTGGATAAATAAAAGATGCTGCAGAATTACACACATGCCTGTATTTTGGAACGATGTCGTTTTTTTCAAGAATAGCTGACATTTTTTGATAATTCTTTAACTGTTTCAGTATTCTTGGATGATTTGAGATGCTTTCGGCTCCGGCAAGGTGCGTGCAAAATCCAACCACATAAAAGGATTTTTCATTCTCTTTTATGATGGAAATAGCCGTATTTAAATCCTCTGAATTTAAACCCGAACGATTCATTCCTGTTTCTGCTTCGAGGTGAATATTTGCTTTGATATTGAGCTTTTTTGCACATGCCAGTGCAATTTGCAAGCGTTCAATGTTAAAGATGAAAAATTCGATTCCTTTTTTTATTACATCAGCCATGTTTTCGTCAGAGACCCATCCCATGATCATAATAGGTTTAGGTTCAGAAAGACTATTAAAAACCCTTATCGCTTCGATATAACTAAAAACCGAGTAATGATTAATCCCGTATTTTTCGAAAAGTGGAACAATCTGCTCTATACCGTGGCCATAGGCATTTGCTTTAACTACAGCCGATATTAAAACTTTAGCTCCCATTTTTTTCTTTAAAAAATCAACATTGTTCTTCAATGCTTTCTCATCAAGCGTAATAATGGAGCTATCAGTCATGTGGTTATTTAGCATCTTTAGTATTTGCGTTTTTGTAAATTGTATAAAAAACATTTACCCCTGTTTCTATGATCTCATCAGGGAAATCGTAATCAGGATTATGAAGTTGCGGTTGCAATAGCCCCGCTCCTAATCCAAACAAACAAGTCTTGTATTTTTGCGAATAATATCCAAAATCTTCAGACCATTTAAAGGGCTTCTCAACAAATTCAATATTTAGTTCATTTTGCTTTGCAGATTGTTCAACCATGCTCACACATTCATCATTATTCATGCTTGCCGGAAAAGCTTCACTATAGGAAATTTCACATTTCAATTTTTCGGATTTCGAAATTGCTTTGATAATTTTTTCAGCATGATGAGTTAATAATTCCATGTCCTCATTTTCAAATGAACGCAGTGTAATGCTAATTTCAGCGTATCCTGGTAACGTGCCAAAAGAAATTCCACCCATTTTTATATGAATAATGGTCAGTAAGGTCAAATCCTGGAATTGGCTTTTATTTCCTATTAATTCATGCAGCTGTTTAATGATTTGTGAAATGGCATTTGCCGGACTGATGCCATTTTCAGGTTCCGCAGAATGAGAGGTTTTGCCGAAAAGTTTAATCGTCATACCCTTTGAAGCGGCCGTAAAACTCCCTCTTTTCAGCACAATCTGATGTTTCTCAAGTCCCGGAATATTATGAAGTGCAAAAATAAAATCGGGTTCAATCTTAATAAATTCAGGATCTTCAAGCACCTCTTTTGCTCCTTGTTCCAATTCTTCGGCAGGTTGAAATAGCAAAATTACCCTCCCTTTGGTTGGGCGATTTTCAGAGATTTTTTGAGCTAGTCCTGTTAAAATCGCCATGTGTCCATCGTGCCCGCATACATGAGCAATATAATCGTTTACTGAGGTGTATTCGACACCAGATTGTTCATGGATGGGCAAAGCATCCAGTTCTGATCTGAATACTATAGTTTTCCCATTCTCTTTACCGGTAAATACAAACACGACTCCCGTTTTTCCAAGTTTAATAATATTGTCAGGATTGTATTTATTGATAAAGTTAATTATCCGTTCAGAGGTATTATACTCATCATTAGAAACTTCAGGGTATTTATGTAGTTCCTGTCTAAAAGCTGTTATATCGTCATTCATATATTAATATTTGAACTCATCATAATAAAATAAGCCCAAGCGCTGACATTATACAAACCACAAATATCAAAACATCAATTATGTGCATATGCAGGCCTCTATTTCCTCAGCCTCATTTCTATATACTTGCTGCTAAATCCTACTTTTTCATATAAAAATCTTGCCGGGTTATCAGGTTCAACATGTAATGCAATACTACCTTCCGCCAAATCAATGATTTTTTGCATTAACAATTTACCTATTCCTTCTCCCCTATGATTTTTG